>NZ_JBFUBU010000015.1:0-91188 GCF_056405595.1 Polaromonas sp. P1_G1 | reverse complement strand
CCGGGGGTAGCCCGGCGGCTACTCACTTTTCTTTTGCTTCGCCAAAAGAAAAGTAAGCAAAAGAAAAGGCGACCCTGGTTGCTGCGTCCCTTCGCTTCGCTGCGGGCAACCTGCGGTGCTCGGTTCAGGCGGGGTCTCGCTAAACTCGCTACGCTGCGCTTCGCTCAGACAACGCGATCCCTGATCCGCCTGAACCTCCGCTCCTCGGCGCATCCACAAGGGGTGGGGATAGGAATACCAAACAGCCGAAGACAAGTCCTGAATACGGAAAACAAAAAGGACACGCCATGGCGTGTCCTTTTTGTATTGGTTCCCGCTTCCGATCCCGATTGCCCCGTCCTGGCTGGGCCGAGGAGCGCAGAGACAAGCGGATCAGGGCCGGCGTTGTCTGAGCCGAAGGCGAGTTTAGCCGGACCCCGCTTGGCTCGAGCACCGCAGGTTGCCCGAAGCGAAGCGTAGGGACCCAGACTGCGGGTCGCCTTTTCTTTGGTGACTTTCTTTTGGCGAAGCAAAAGAAAGTTACTTGCCGCCGGGACAAGACCGGCCTCACCATCTCAGGGCGCCCCGAAGCCAAATCGGCGAAACACCCCCTGCGCAGTCGCCGACAGCAAGAAGCCGGCAAACTCCCCAGCAGCAACATCCCCACCCCGCACAGTCAACCCATAAGCCGCACTCACCTGCAAGGCGACCGGAATCTGCACCACACTCATGCGGGGCAGTTCCTTCTGCACCGCCACGGCATTGGTGCAATAAGTCAGGAAGAGGTCGGCGCGGCCTTCGCTGATCAGCCACTCATAGACGCTCCGGCCGGGCGGCGGCAGGGGCGCCTCGGGCGAACCGGTGAGCTTGAGGGCCTTGGCGTCCAGCGCCGCGTAAGCACCGGACCTGAGGGCATCGGCCTTGCGGAACAGCGCCCACGCATAGTCACCCGAGGGATCCGCTTTGGGTGTGGAGGTACCTAGCTTGACGGCCGGGTCCAACATCAGGTCCAGCAGCCTGTCCGGTTCGGCCTTGAGCGCCGGCACGGCCAGCGCGCACAGCTGGTTGCGCACGAACAGGGTGGGTTGCACCCACGTGCTGCCGGCCATGGAATGCAGGCGCTGCGGATGTTGCGTGTCCGCCGATGCGAACACCTGCGCCGGCTCGCCCTTTTCAATGCGTTCGCGCAGCAGGCCGGAGGCGCCAAAGGTCAGCTGGGTCTTGAGGCCGGTGCGTGATTCATAAACGTGGGCAATCTCCGTGAGCGCCTCGCGCAGGCTTCCCGCAGCGTAAACACGCAGCGGCGCGGCACCCTCAGCAGATGCTGCAGGCGACTGGGCATGCGCCATAGTCAGGCCTCCGGAAAAAACAAGCACAGCAGCAATCCAAGCCAGCAGGCGCCGCGGGACTGGCTTTGCCAGACCGCAGGCGCCGCCCCCTTGAGGGGGGAACAGGCTACACGCAGTGAGCATGGACAGGGGGGAACTCATTTGTTCGCGTTAGGGAAGAACAGCTGTTCGCCGCCGATCTTGTACCCGGCAATCACCCCCTGCCCCGCAGGCGAAATCACCCAATCCACAAATTTTTGTGCTTCGACCACCTTGGTCTGTGGGTGCTTCGCAGGGTTCACCACCATCACGCCGTACTGGTTGAACAGCCTCGTGTCACCTTCAACGAGCACGGCCAGGTCGCCGCGGTTCTTGAAGGACAGCCAGGTGCCGCGGTCGGCCAGCACGTAGCCGCCGCTGCTGGCTGCGATGTTGAGCGCCGGGCCCATGCCGCAGCCGCAGGCCTTGTAGTTGGCAAAGGCCGGCTTGTCGCCGGGTGTTTCGATGCCGGCGCTTTTCCAGTAGCGCAGCTCGGCCGCATGGGTGCCGCTCTTGTCACCGCGCGAGACGAAGTTGGCATTCGCCGCACTGAGTTTTTTCAGGGCCTCGACGATGTCCTTGCCCTTGGCTTTGGCCGGGTCGGCCGCGGGGCCTACCAGCACGAAGTCGTTGTACATGACCGGAAATCGCTTGATGGCAAAACCTTCGGCCACGACCTTCTCTTCGGCGACCTGGTCGTGCACAAAGAGCACGTCGGCGTCGCCGCGCCGGCCCATGTCGATGGCCT
Source organism: Polaromonas sp. P1_G1 (assembly GCF_056405595.1). Lineage (NCBI taxonomy): Bacteria > Pseudomonadati > Pseudomonadota > Betaproteobacteria > Burkholderiales > Comamonadaceae > Polaromonas > Polaromonas sp. P1_G1. The sequence continues at coordinate 89,094 of NZ_JBFUBU010000015.1, read as the reverse complement.
GGCCGGTGCCGACGGCGACCACCTTGACGTCTACGCCCGTGGCCTTCTTGAATTCGGGCAGCAGGTAGGGAAACAGGCCCGACTGCTCGGTCGAGGTGGTGGACGCCATCACGATGGTGCCGGTTTGCGCCGCGGCCAGCGTGGCCGCCATGGCCAGCGGGACCAGAACGAGTGTCCTGAGGGTCTTCAAGGTGATCATGCGAGTTCTCCTTTTAAAAATGCTTCCGCCGCGGCGGGAACGGGTCCGTTGAAAAATTCCGCCACCGGCAGGTCGGCCACCAGCCGGCCCTGCTCAAGGTAAATCACGCGCTGCGCCAAGCGCTTGACCTGGCCCAGGTTATGGCTGCTGAAGATCAGCGTCATGCCGGCTTCGGCGAACTCGGCCATGAGGCGTTCCACCTCGCGCTTGGCAGAGGGGTCAAGGCTGGCCGTGGGCTCGTCGAGCAGCAGCACCTGCGGCTTGAGCGCCCAGGCCCGCGCCAGCGCCACGCGCTGCTGCTGGCCCCCAGACAAGGCCTTGGCGTTGCGCGTGGCCAGGCCTTCGAGGCCCACGCGCTCCAGCGCGGCCCGCGCGTTCGCCTTGGCATCCGGCCAGCGCACGCCGCCCAGCCACAGGCCCAGGGCCACGTTGTGCAGCACGCTGGCGCGCAGCATGTAGGGCCGCTGGAACAGCATGGCCTGGCGCGCCTGCGTGTCATGCTGCAGGCTGCCGGCCACGGGACGGACCAGGCCGTTAAGGGTCCGCAGCAAGGTGCTTTTGCCGCTGCCGTTGGAGCCCACCAGCGCCAGCCGTTCGCCGGCCTGGATGCGCAGTGTGCAATCGCTGAGCGCCTGCACACGGCCGAAGCGCACACCGACGCCATGCAGGTTGAAGACCTGCGTCATACCGGCCCTCCCTGCGCGGCCAGGCTGGCCGGGTCCGGCAGGCGGTCGTCGAACTGTTCGCGCCAGCGCCGCACACAAGCGATCAGGATATTGAGTAGCAGCACCACGCCCAGCAGCACGATGCCCAGGGCCAGCGCCAGCGGCAGGTCGCCCTTGCTGGTTTCCAGCGCGATCGCGGTGGTCATCACGCGCGTGAAGCCGTCGATGTTGCCGCCCACCACCATCACCGCGCCGACTTCCGACACGGCGCGGCCGAAGGCGGCGATCAGCACCGTGAGCAAGGCATAGCGCTCGTCCCACAGCAGGATCAGGCCGCGCACGAAGCGGCCCGCGCCCAGCGACTGGAACTGCTCGCCGTGGCTGCGGTCGGCATCCTCGATCGCCTGGCGCACCAGCGCGGTGACCACCGGCAGGACCAGCACGGCCTGCGCCAGCACCATGGCCTTGAAGGAAAACAGCCAGCCCAGAAAGCCCAGCGGCCCGGTGCGCGACAGCAGCAGATAGACCACCAGCCCGACCACCACCGAGGGCAGGGCCAAGGCGGTGTTGAGCAGCGCCAGCACCGCGCCGCGGCCGCGAAAGCGCGACACGCCCAGCCAGGCGCCCAGCAACAGACCGCCGCCGCAGGCGATCACGCAGGCCGACGCGCTCACGGCCAGCGAGCGGGCGACGATGCCGGCCAGCACAGGATCGAGCGAGGTGATGAGGGAGAAGGCCGTGGCGGCGCTGTCGGAGAAGGTGTTCATTGAGGAATTTGGAGAGCACTCTAGCCTAGGGCCTAAGTCCTTGATTTACATCAGGAATCATCGCTATGAAGAGATTTGCATAGGTTGCACGGGCATCGCTCCTACCCCTCCCTGCCCCGCCGGCCCCTGCACTCATAATCAGTGCACTTACCGTTTGCCATGCACAAAGTCGAACTCTCCTACCTGCTGACGCCGCAGCGCGGCAAAAGCGCGCTGATACGCAACCCGCTGATGGACCTGCTCCACGCGGTGCGCGAGCAGGGCTCCATCTCCAAGGCTTCCAAGGCGCTGGACCTGTCTTACCGCCACGTGTGGGGCGCGCTCAAGGACTGGGAGCAGACGCTGGGGCGCGAGCTCATCGTCTGGGACAAGGGCCAGCGCGCGCGGCTCACCGAGTTCGGCGAAAAGCTGCTGTGGGCCGAGCGCCAGGCGCAGGCCCGGCTGGCGCCGCAGATCGAAGCCCTGACCAGCGACATCGAACGCGCGTTTTCCACCGCCTTCGACGACGATGCCCATGTGCTCACCCTGTATGCCAGCCACGACGCGGCGCTGTCCGCCTTGCGCGAGCAGGCCGGCGCACGCGGGCTGCACCTGGACATCCGCTTCATGGGCAGCGTTGACGCGATCGCGGCGCTGAATGCCGGGCGCTGCATGATGGCCGGCTTCCACACGCTGGAGCAGCCGGGCAGCCAGTCGGTCACCGCGCGCAGCTACCGCAACCTGCTCAAGCCCGGCCTGCACAAGCTGATCGGCTTCGCCCACCGCACGCAGGGCCTGATCGTGGCCAAGGGCAACCCGCTGCGCATCACCGGCATCGCCGACCTGGCGCGGCCCGGCCTGCGTTACGTCAACCGCGCCGAAGGCACGGGCACGCGCGTGCTGCTCGACGAGCTTCTGGCCAAGGCCAGCGTGGCCGCTTCATCGGTCGCGGGCTACCAACGCCAGGAGCCTTCGCACACGGCCGTGGCCCAGGCCGTCGCCAGCGACGCGGCCGACGCGGGCCTGGGCATCGAGGCGGCGGCGCGTGAAAAAGGCCTGGGCTTCGTGGCGCTGGCGCAGGAGCGCTACCACCTGGTCTGCCTGAAGTCCGAGCTGCCCACACCGCAGGTGCAGGCGCTGCTCACCGAACTGCAAAGCCGCGACTGGCAGGCCACGCTGGAGGAACTGCCCGGCTACAGCGGCAAGCAAGCCCAGAGCGGCAAGGTGCTGTCCCTGCGCGCCACCTTGCCCTGGTGGACCTTCCGCAAGGAAAAGCCCGGCAAGGCCGCCTGAACCGCCCGAACCACATAAGCCGCGCACGCCGCGCCTCCCGTTTTCACAGCGCGCAGGAACGGAAGCCGCAGAACAGATCGTCCCGGTCCGGCAGGGCAAAGCCGCGGTGCCTGGGGTTTTTCATGCGCGCGCGTGTCGCGAAGGATGCGCCGCGCAGCACCTTGTGCGTGCCGAAGCGCGGCTGGGAATAGGCCTGCCAGGGGCCGGGCACAAAACCCGGATAGGGCCTGAAGCTGCTGCCCACCCACTCCCAGACATCGCCCCATTTAAAACCGCGCCGCGCCGCCGTGTGCGCGGCCAGTTCCCACTCGACTTCAGCCGGCAGGCGGCGCCCGGCCCAGCGGCACCAGGCATCGGCTTCCCACCAGCTCATGTGCATCGCTGGCTGGCTGCCCTGCATGCGGCGCGGCACGCCGAAACGGTTCTGTATCACCGCGCCGCTGGAGATGCCGATCTGGTCGACGTAGCGCGGGCCGCGCCGGCCCTCGCCCGCCGCCTGGCCCTGCAGCCAGCGCCAGCCGTCCGGGTGCCAGAGCTCCTCGCGGTCGTAGCCGCCGTCGCCGACGAATTCCACATACTGCGCCCAGCTGACGGGCTGGGCGTCGATCTCGAACTCCGGCACGCTGACGGCGTGCGCCGCCTGTTCATTGTCAAACGCAAAACCCGCGCCACCCACGCCACCATCGCTGCCCATCCGCCACACCGTGGCCGGGACCAGCAGGGGATCGCGCAGCGCCATGGGCACCGGCGTGAAGGCCTCCTGCAGAGGTTTGTCCAGCGCCAGGCCCAGGGTCTGCGCGCCGCGCACCAGGGCTTCGCCGCGCATGTCCTCGAAGAACAGGCACAGGCGGTAGAAGTACAACGCATCGTCGCTGCCCTCCACGCCCCGGCCGGCAGGCGCGGTTTTTTCGAGCAGCTCCAGCGTGGCTTCCAGCGTGTCCAGCAGGTAGGCCCGGCAATTCGCCATGTCGGGCAGGTCCAGCGTCCAGCGCATGGCGTGCGGCACCTGCGCGCCCCACCAGCGGTCCGCGTTCGGCTCTATGGAGGCCAGCCGGGTCTGTGCGGGCGGGCAGCGCGCGCCGAGGGCGCGCTGCATGTTGCGGGCAATCCACCACTCCTGGAACCAGCCCACATGGCCGAGTTCCCACAGCGGCGGGTTCACGTTGGCCAGCCGCGGCACGGTGAAGCCGGCCTCCAGCGCATGCTGGTATTGCGCGAACAGGTGCAGGGTGTTGTTGCGCGCATCCATCAGAGCCAGCGACAGCGGATCACGGCCCGCGCCGCGCATCGCGGGCGAATCCGTCAGGGCGCCTGCCGCGGCCGGCGATGAGGAGGGTAATGAATTTGGTGTAGCGTCTGAAGCCAAGGCTGCCGTCCTCGCACGCCCGATGGTGATGGCCGCCAACAAGGCGCCATCACACCGCGCACGCGTTGAGGCCAGAATAGCAGAGACACGGCCGTCCTGGCAGCTATAAGCCAATAGCGTGCATCACGCATTTCCCCCGGCCGGCGCCTGTCTGTCGCGCCCGCCCCACCGCCGGTCGGCCCGGGTAAACCCATCCGTATTTTCCCCTTCTGATTCGGCAAGGACGCGGATAGACTGCGGCCAGCGCCTCCTGCGACAGGAGGAGGCCCCGCCAAACGCAGCGTTTTCCCCAAAACCACGATTCCAACGATTTCCACGATTTCCACGACTCGAACTTCAGTCCCCCACTGACCTGATCCCATGCAACTACACGACCTGAATTCAGCGCCCGCCGAACTCGACCTGACCCTGCTGGACCTCGGCCCCCTGGCCTGGGTGCTGGAAGAATTGCGCAAATCGCTGGAAGGCTCCACCAAGGCCCTCAAGCGGTTTATGCGCGAGGCCGAGGCCGGGCGGAACTCCGACATCGGCGCCCTGGACGCGACCCAGTTGCGCACCGCGCGCCAGCAGTTGCACCAGGCCGTGGGCGCGCTCGAAATGGTGGGCATGAGCGCCCCCGCGCTGGTGCTGCGCGCCATGGAAACGGCGGTGCAGAAATTCATCCAGTCGCCGGCGCTGTGCACGCCGGACGCCGCGGGCAAGATCGAGCTCGCCGGCTTCTCCATCGTCCACTACCTGGAGAACGTCCTGGCGGGCAAGCCGGGCTCGGCCGTGTCCCTGTTTCCCCAGTACCGCGACATCCAGGGCCTGGTCGGCGCCGACCGCGTCCACCCCGCCGACCTCTGGGTTTTCGAGTGGCGCTGGATTGAGCCGGTACTGGACATCACCGTCCCCGCCTGCGAATACGGCGATGAAACCCGGCAGCTGCTCGACAAGCTGATGCTGACCCTGATCCGCACCGGCGACCCGGAGGCCGCGCGCAGCCTCAGCGACATCTGCCTGGGTTTCGCCTGGACGCAAACCGGCATCGAGTCCAGGACCTTCTGGAAAATCGCCGCCGGCTTTTTCGAGGCGCTGGCGCAGGGTCTGCTGAACGTCGACCTTTACGTCAAGCGCGCGACCTTGCGCGTGCTGCTGCAATACGTATGGCTGGCCAAGGGCACCGAGGCCTCGGCCCGGCTCGCCGAAGACCTGCTCTTCCTGTGCTCCCAGGCCAAGGTCCAGCGCGCCGCCGATTCGCCCGTGCTGTCGGCGGTGCGCTCGGCCTACGGCTTGAAACGCTTCAAGCCGGTCGACTATGAATCGCTGCAGTTCGGCCGCTTCGCGCCGGCCCTGATCGCGCAGGCCCGCAAACGCATCGGCTCGGCCAAGGAAACATGGTCCGCGGCGACCGCGGGCGACCTCGGCAAATTCAAGACACTGACCGACCAGTTCAGCCTGGTCACGGATTCGCTGGTCAAGCTGCACCCGCCCAGCGAATCGCTGGCGCGCGCCATGGGACGCGTGATTGAAAGCACGGTCAGCTCCGGCCAGGCGCCCAGCCCCGAACTGGGGCTCGAATTCGCCACCGCCGTGCTCTTCCTGGAGGCCGTGTTCGACGACTTCGATCCCAACGACCCCCAGCTGTGGGCGCGCACGGCGCGGCTCGCCGAGCGGCTCGAGAGCGCGCGCAAGGGCGGGCAGGCGCAGCCGCTGGAGTCGTGGATGGAGCAGCTCTACCAGCGCGTCAACGACAAGCAGACCATGGGCAGCGTGGTGGGCGAGTTGCACTCATCCCTCGCCGCGCTGGAAAAATCGCTGGACCAGTTYTTCCGCACGCCCGAGGACACGAAACTGCTGGCCGTGGTGCCGGGGCAGCTGGCGCAGATGCAAGGCGTGCTCTCCATGCTGGGCCTGGACCAGGCGGCGCTGGCGGTGACGCACATGCGCGAGCTGGTCGAGCGCATGCTCAAGCCCGGCGCCGACGAACAGCAGGCCCACGCGGCCGGTGTCTTCGACCGTCTCGGCAACAACCTGGGCGCCCTGAGCTTCCTGATCGACATGCTCAACTACCAGCCCGCGCTGGCCAAGCGGCTGTTTGTCTACGATGCCGCCAAGGGCGAACTCAAGGCGGACAAAGAGGCTTAGGGCAATGCTGAACAAGGTCGGCGGCAAGCAAGTTTGAGGCGTTACATGGCGATGAAACAACAGACCAACCTGTACCTCGGCCGGACCAGTCTGATGGCACAGGTGCGCCCATGAACACGGAAAACGGGCCGCAAGGCTCGCCAAGCTGGTCGCTCAACGGCCCATTTGATGCAAATCGCCCCCTCATCAATCCTGGTAGATGCTTTGACGGTACTTGTTCAGCAAAGCCTTAAGTCAAACGTTATGCCTCATGAGGTCGCCGCAATGAGCGTATGGCAGGTACTTGGCAGCGGCGAGTGTTTCGTCCGCGCCGGAAAAGTTCACTCGTTCGAGTTGTCCGGATTCGTTCAAGCTCCCAGCGCCAATGAAGCAGCGAGCCGGGCCCTTTCGATTGCAAAGCAGCAGGTCGCGGAGTTGGCTCAAATGAACGAAGCGGCCCAACGCTGGCCGCTGATCAACTGGAACGAAATTCAAGAGGCGGACGCCTCCGCATTGGGCCCTGATCAGCTAGACAAGGTTGAACTTCACTGGGCGAACGATGCGGCATAACCATTCATTGCAGCCGACCTGCGCCAGCTGCGGTGGCTGGTCGGCTGAATTCAAACGTTAGGCTGCACGATGATCATCAGTATCGGTTGGTGTGTTCTCCGCGTCTCTCGAGATGCGTATGCGGAGACGCTCCTACAAGATGTACACATCCTGGACGAAGTCATCAAGAAGGAAGATGCCAAGTTGTGGGGCTCCTTCCGCGAGTGGATGGCCGCTAATAGTTCCCCCTGGCTGCTATGGACGCTTCATGAGCAACACAACAACCACGCAGGAATGCTGCAGGTGTACCTGTCGCGCAACCACAGGGGTTCGCCGTTCTGGGACATGCTTGAGTGGATCGCAGAGCACGGCCAAGGGAGCTACGGACTCTTCTATGTCAACGACGGCGAAGAATCCGAAAGCTCCGGAAACGTCTTCCGAGTACATCGGATCATGAACGGCCGCGTTGAGGAACTGCCTGACCCGTTCTTTGGACCAATAGTGCCCAACCTTGAGCCAGAGCACCCTCACAATCGCGACTTGCTAGACGGTGACTCAGCTGAGGCATAGAAACGTGACTCGCGTGCAGCCTAAGCCGTCCATCGAGGGGACGCTTTCCGGCCTTCGGCCTCCAATCGCCGCTCATGTCAAACGTTAGGCAGCGAACCCTTAGAACCTGTTCACGGCCTGAATGGGTTCTTAATCCCAGACCGTGTACGGCTGCGGGTCGTTGTACTGGGTGCTGAACTCGAAGGCCACGCCTTCAAAGTGAAAGTCCTGCTCCGGCTCGGCGCCCGGCAGGTGGATGTCGCACCACAGCCCCCAGCTGTAGGGCTTGCCGACGGCCACCAGCTTCATATCGATGGTCTCCGTCGCGCTTTGCAGCGTCACCGGCGGGGTGTAGCCGCCGCCGCTGAACTGGCCGCCCTGGATCGTGATGTCCATCGTGGTGTACACGCCGCTGGTGTCGTAGCACAGCAGGAAGGTGAAGCAATAGTTGTCGCTGGCCTGCCAGACGAGCTGGTTCGTGTTGCCCTCCAGGACGGCCGGCGTGACCGAGCCCGGCGCCCACGGCCCCAGCGTCACCTGCACACTGGCCGGGCTGGCGACCGAGGTTGCCGCGTTCAGGTCCGAACTGAAGCCGCCCTGGTCGTCATAAGGCAGGGCGTAGGCCCGGCCGCCTACCGTGACCGCCGGGTTGTGCAGGAAATTGGCGAAGGCGCTCCAGGTGCCGCCGGCGGGATAGAACTGCGAGAAGGTCAGCAGGTCCGGCGTGGTGGGCAGTATGGCCTGCGGTGAACTCACGCTGAAGCTGCTCACCGGCGCGCCGGCCGGGATGGATGCCATCATCGGGATGCTGGCGATCTGGAACGAGGCCATGTCCATCCCGTCCACCAGGCCGGCCGTGGTGGCGCCGCCGCTGAGGCTGACGGTCGCGGTGGTGGCGGGGTTGCCGGGCGTGATGCCGCCCTGCAGGAATTTCCAGGTGGTCGCGTAGCCACGCCCCAGCGCGGTGACGACGGCGTTCTCGATCGCGCCCAGCACCGCGCTGCTGTTGGGCGCGGTCAGCGGCTGCTGGGTGTTGTCGGCGAACACGCCGCTGGCGCCGAACACCATCGCCGAGGGCGGCTGGTAATACATCAGGCCCTTGAGCGGTGTCCACCAGGCGGGCGGCGGCGGCACGTCCGCGCCGAAAGGCGTGGTCTTGCCGGCGGCCGAATTGGTGCTGAAGAAGGGGTAGTAGAGGTTGTAGCTCTCGCCATTGCCGCCGGTGAACTGCAGCACGGTATAGGTGTTGCTGTTGCCGTTGATGTCGATGATGCCGCCCACCTGCACCACATTGCCGGTGTAGAGGTGGTTGCCGTTGTTGTTCTGCTCGATCTGCAGCAGGCCGGGATTCTTCTTGCACCAGGCAAAAAAGTTGTCGATCGCCGCGTCGAACCAGCTCGCCAGCGCGGTGGTGGGCGGCGTCACGAAAAACAGCTCCACCGGGCTGGTGCTGGCGGTGAAAGGATTGTTGGCAGCGCTGCTCGCGCTGGCGATCACCACGCTGTTGCCTGAAGGCGAGCCGGGCAGGCTGCCCACTGTGGCGCCGGCCGGCATCATGGGCCCACTGACCGGCATGCCCACGACCAGCCCGCCGTTGGTCGGGGCCGGGGTGCCCGGGCCGGTGATGGTGAAGACGGCCTGCCACGCGCCGGGCGCGCCCGAGACGGCCAGGGTGCCTTGCAGGCTGGAAGTCGTCAACAGCTCGGCGCTGATCAAATCGTTGGGATTGAGCAGGCGGTAAGGCGTGGACGCGTCGCTGCCCTCGGGGTAGACGCAGTCGGCAAAAGGTGCGAGCGGGCCCACCGCCATGGCCTTGTAATTGGCCACCAGGGTCTGCCGGTCCAGCGTGGCCACGATGCCCGAGCCGGCGCCGAAACTGGGGTCATGGGGCGTGACCTGCAGCGTGTACGGGATGCCCAGCTGGTCCACCTGGGTGCAGTCCAGGTTCAGGTTGTCCGGCGCGGTGCCGGCCGGTGCATTGCTTGGGGCGGTGAGCGAAACCTCCACGAAGTCATAGAAAAAATCCGCCGTGCTGGGAGTCGGCCCGCTGATCTTGTTGTTCGGCGCGGTCACCGCGTCCGGCGAGCTGCTGAAATAAAGACGGGCCGAAGGAGCCTGCACGCCGGCATCGAGCTGGATCGCGCCGCCGGCCTTCTTCAGGTCGGCCAGCGTGAAGGCGGGGGCCAGCGTCCCCGGCGCGGGCATGGGCGTGGCGATGCCTGTGGCGGGGTCCATGCTCCAGGCCTGGTTGAGGCTTTCCTGGGTGAAGAACAGGTAGATCGCGTCGTCGGCCAGGCCCGAAGCCGTGCCGTTTTCCTGGCTGTTGTTGGCGATGCTGAAGGTCACGTAACTTGTCATGGGAGTCCTTGGCCGGAAGTGGTTTTGGGTTGAGGGTGGGTCAGCGCTTGAAAGGTATCCGGCAGGAACCGGTTCTGGTCCACGTCGCCGGCCACGCCGGGCACGGGCGTTCCGCCATTGACGCTGCCGTCGCTGTGCTGCCAGCACGACCACGCCTGCCAGGGCGCGGGGACGGTGGGCTCCGCCGCGTAGTCGGCCAGCCACAGCGGCCGCGCGCCCAGCGGCTCGCAACCCGGCAGGGACGCGAGGTTTTTCCAGAACCCGCCGTCGGTGTAAATCATGGTCTGGCGCCCGAACAAGGCGTCGGCCGCGGCGGTGAAGTCCAGCACCCACTGCAGCACAGCGGGGGGTTTGCACGCGTCCAGGGTTTCGATGTCCAGCACCGGCGGCAAATCATTCGGCCCCAGTGCACCCACGGTCGCGAAAAATTGCTGCGCCTGGGTTTGGGCATCGGTGCCCGGGCGCCCGAAGTGGTAGGCGCCGCGCCGCAAACCGGCCGCCGCGGACTGCGCCCAGTTCGCCTTGAAAAAGGGATCCACGACGTACATCCCCTCGGTGGCCTTGACAAAGCAGAAAGCCACATCGCTGTCTTTCCCCGCCACCCGGGACCAGTCGATGTGGCCCTGGTAGTGGCTGACGTCTATGCCTCTCACCCACATGCCCGCCTCCCTCAGACGACGTTGTTGAGCATGTCGACCTGCGCCTGCTGCAGGCCGTCGATCTTGAGCACCGTCTCCAGCGCGAGGTGGTTGTCCCACACCTCGCCGCAGTTGTATTTCAGCTTCTTCGGGTTGGCCAGGCTGCCGCTGACTTTCTGCTGGAAGGTGGTGGTCACGCCGTCGGTGGCCTGCACACCCAGCGCCCAGTGGTCCCAGCCGTACCAGCTGCTGGATTTCATGATCATGGTGTAGACGCCCGAGCCTTCATCGCCGAGCACCGTGTGGCCGTTGAGCTGCGCGGTGATCGTCATCAGGGCCACGCGGCAGGCATCCTGCGCGTCTTCGTCGCCGTCCAGCGCGGCCTGGAGCTTGTCGGCCAGCACCCCGTGAAAGGGCACCGTCTGCGGAAACATGTCGTCCGTCACGGCGAAGAAATCGGCATTGAGGCCGATGGGCACGCGCTCGTTGTCAAACACAAAAGCGCCCTCGCCGGAGTTGTAGATGGTGGGGGCGGTGTAGGCGTTGTCGGCGCTCTCGTACTCGCCCGCCAAGGCCCAGCCCCAGCAGGCGGAAAAGATGAAGGGCGGCTGGTCCGAGGTCGGCACGATTTCGCCGTCGCGCGGATGGTCTTCACCGGCCGGGGCCAGCAGGTTGCGTTGGGCGTCGCTGAGGGTAGGCATGGACTTCTCCGGAAAAGGGGTTCGCTGCGAAGGGCAGCCGCCGCGTCGCTGAAGAAATTGTCGGCGCGGGTCCGTGCGCTGGCGATTACAGCGCATTACAGGCGGCCGGCGCCGCGCCCCGCAGCGCTAACACTTTGAGGTTCAAACGCGTCCGCGCAATTTGTCCGGCGAAACGTTTTGACTTAAGGCCCATGCGCCCTGCCGCCGGCCATCGCCATGCAGGCGGAAAGTCCCGATTGAACTGCGTTTCGAATCAGGTCATGCTGTGTGTGAATGCACGCTCGCGGGTTCCTCCTGAACAGGCCTGCCGTGTAAAGCTGAATCAAGGCAATTAATGCCGAAACGGAGTTGTTCTGTAAATACGGTGCCGCGGCGCTTGACGACGATTGAACGTCTCGCAGATACTGCGCCGACCGATACGGTGTTTCCAACACTGGCAGCATGCACAACGCCGAAGAGCGATGGCTCATGCCATGGGCTTGATGCCAAGAAGGGGAGAAGGCAAGTGGCTATTCTGAAAAACCGCGCCACGCAGCGCAAAATCTATCTGCGGGCACACCATGTCTTCGGACGCGGCCGTTCCGCCGACACCCTGCTTGAGAACCTCGACGCCTCGCAGCTGCACGCGTCGATACGCTGGACCGGCAAGGCCTGGGAACTGCACGACCACAGCCGCAACGGCACCCTGCTCGACGGCGCGCTGCTCTCCAACGCCAAGGGCCTGCCGCTGCGCGTCGGCGGCACCCTGGCCTTCGGGCGTGAAGGGGGCGCCGCCTGGCTGGTGGAAGACCTGTCCCCGCCGCGCAACCTGCTGTGGCCGCTGGGCCATGACGATGCCTACATCCCCCTGGGCCACTCCAACCTGCTGCCGCAGGGCGTGGCCGCCGAGCTGTCCATCCACCGCAGCGACACCGGCCAATGGGTGTGCACCACGCCCGAAGGCAGCTGGCTGCTGGAAGACGGCGACGAGGTCCGCTTCGCCGGCAAGGCCTGGTGCTTCCTGCTGGCGGCCGAGGTGGCCTCCACCATGGACTGCATGTCCGGCGGCAAGGCCCTCTTGAGGCGGCAGCAGCCGGCGCTGTTCTTCAAGGTCAGCCAGGACGAAGAACACGCGTGGCTGGAACTGCACGACGCCGGCCTGCACCTCAACCTCGGTGAACGTTCGCACCACTACGCGCTGCTGATCCTGGCGCGCCTGCGGCTGGCCGATGCGCAGCGCCAGCTCGCGCCCCACGCGCAAGGCTGGGTCGAACTCGATCGCCTGGCCAAGATGCTGGGCCTGGAGCCCGGCCACCTGAACATCCAGATCTTCCGCATGCGCAAGCAGCTTGCGCTCGCCATGCCGCACGGCGCGCGCGTGCCCGAACTGATAGAGCGCCGCCGCGGTTCGCTGCGCTTCGGCGGGCTGCGCTTTCGCATCATCCGCGGCGGCGCGCTGGAGGCCGACTTCGACCCACTGGCCGGCGGCCAGAGCCTGCCTGAAGAATCGCTGCTGGCCTGACCCCTGCCCCCGACCTCCATGACGCGGGTGCCCACGCACGGCTTTCCCGTGGGCGTGCCGGGTTACCAGCCGCTGGGCTTGCTGGGGCAAGGCGCATCGGGCCAGGTGTTCAAGGCCAGGCAGCGCAGCACCGGCCAGTTCGTCGCCATCAAGATTCCCCACCCGGCTTCGGCCGACGACCCCGCGGCCAACCGGCGCGTGCAGCAGCGCCTGCACCAGGAGACCCGCGTGCTGGCCATGCTGCAGCATGCGCACGTGGTGCGGCTCATCGACAAAGGCATGGCGGCCGGCGGGCTGCTTTTCGCGGTGCTTGAATTCATCCCCGGCGAAACGCTCAGGGATTTCCTGCAGCGCAACGGCGGCCTGCCCCTGCAAGACACCATGGCCCTGATGGCGCAGCTGCTGGACGCCCTGACCTTTTTGCACCAGCACCAGGTGGTGCACCGCGACCTCAAGCCCGAGAACATCATGGTGGTTTCCACCGGCTCGGCGCTGCAGCTCAAGCTGCTGGACTTCGGGCTGGCCAGCCACCAGGGCGAGCCCCGCTTCGAGGCCGGCGCCGAAGGCACGCCCGCCTACTGCGCGCCCGAGCAGCTGCGCGGCGAAGCCTGCACGCCGGCGACCGACATCTATGCCTGGGCCCTGGTGTTTCTCGAATGCCTGAGCGGCCGGCCCTGCGTGCAGGGCGCCGACGTCGGCGAAGTACTGCAGCGCCAGCTCAGCGACACAGCCCATGCCCTGCCCGAAGAACTGGCAGGCCACCCGCTGGCGCCGCTGCTGCGGCAGGCCCTGCAAAAAGACCTTCAACAACGCGCGGCCGATGCGGCCGGCCTCTACCTCGACCTGGTGCGCTGCCTGGCGCAGCAGCACGGCGCACGCCAGGCGCCCTCCGCGCCGCCCACCCCCGTGGCCGGCGCCAGGCAGCTGACGCTGGACAGCCTGGACATCCGGGAAGACACGCACAGCGCCGAGCATGCCCTGGGCATCCTGTGCGTCGCCCTGCGCCTGTACCCGGCGCGGAATTCCTCGCTGGCCCTGGCCTACCTGCAGGAGATGCGCGAGCAGCAGATGCGCTGGTGCGCCAACGCCGTGCAGGGCGGCCAGGGCCAGAGCGCCGGCGTGCTCGGCGACTGCATGCTGTTTCATTTTGAACAGGGAGACAGCAGCGCGCAGAACCTGCAGCAGGCGGCCGTCGCCGCCATGGACCTGTGCACACGCGTGCAGCGCAGAAGCCGTTTGCTGGAAGTCCAGCACGGCGTGCGGCTCGAAATCTCGGGCGGCATCCACAGCGTGACACCCGCCTCGCGCCACGACGCCACCAGCCGCAACCAGGGCGCCAACGTCGCCCTGCACCTGAACAGCGTGGCCGCACCGGGCGCCATTGTCGCCAGCCAGCACGCCCGCCGCGAACTGGCTGCCAATATGCAGCTGGAGGAATACCTGGGCACGGCGGCCGCGCGACATGAGGGGGAGGAGCGGGTGTTCAGGCTGATGGCTGAGTACCGGGCTTGAGCCCGCCCGAAAAATATTCTGCGCGCGACACCCGGCGAGTTGGTACTCACGGTCACTGATCAGCGATTCAAATCCGTCGCCACAGTATTTTCATCACCGAATGTCCGCTTGCAGACAGTTCGCTGAAAATTTTCCGCAATGCCCAAGTATGGTTCGGTTCGCGCTGAAAAAGAACAGCACAGAACACCACGAATCGTTGCCGATCTCAACGCCCACTTCGCACCAGACTGAATCCTTCAATAACAGCGGAGCACTCCTGCATGAGCTTCAAACAAAAACTCGCTCTGCTTTTTCGAACTCTTCCCGCCTTGTCGCTTTCCATGTCCTCCACCGTGTGGGCATTTGACGCCTCCAGAGTCCCCGATGGCCTCTATTACAACGGTACCAATGTCGATGAGCAGCTCTGGACTCCCTTGATCTTGGCCCGCCAAGGTCAACTAATTGATCCATTTGTGTTCGCGAAAAAAAATGGCGTCAAAGCGCTAGAAGGACGTGGGCAGACCAGCATGCTGTATGCCGTCACACCATTTCTGTACGGGGGTTGTGCAATGGAAACACGGCTACTTAGCAACCCTGCGTTGATTGCTGATGTTCCCACCGCGTTTGTCGCGACTTTTGTGGGCAAAGACTGCCAACGTCAGCAAGACATCGCCTTCGAAAACTACAAGCTCCCGCGCGATCAACGCGGTGACAACCCTTTTCCTACTTTTTATATCGATCACTTCGATCCGCGTCTGGGAATGGTTTGGTCATATGGTGTGCCAGGCCAATTGATAGGAAAGCGCATACCGGTCAATGCTTACACCGAAAGCGACATTGGGGCTCAGCCTTGGCCGGTGAATGGCGTGGTTAGCCGTATGAGTTTTATTCCTTTGCCTGTGATTGAGCCGGATCTTGTCGACATCGCTTTGGCTGATAAAAAGCCTCTTCCAAAATATCCCGTTTCGCTGAATGAGGCGGTGCACCGTGGCGACAGAGTCAAGGTCACTCCAGAACTGCTGAGTCAGGCGAAAGCCACAGTCAAAGATCGCTTATGGGATCGCTACTACCCTCGATTGGTTCAAGCGCTGCAAGGCAAGTTTGGCGGAATTAAAAAGAACTATTTTGAGTTAGGTTTGATTCAAGGTGTCGATCTGGATAACCAGACCAGTTTTGACTATGTGGGCGTGGCGCGCATTGGCGTGATTACCGAAGTCGGACCTTGGCGATGGGTCGATGTGATCTATTGCTGGCGCAAAACAGACGACAGCTTTAGCGTGATCGCCACCAGCGAGGATGCACTGTACAAAGATGTGAATCTATTTTTCTCGGAAAAATCCCCTTCTCTCTGGGCACCCAGTCTGGTCATTTCCGGAATTTCTGATTTCGACAAAGACAAGCAACTGGAAGTGATTGCCAGCCTGATACGTCCAGTCGCAAGCATTGTTCAAGTTCGAGGTGCTCCACGCTCCGATCCGCTTTATTTGCGGCAGAACGTTTTGTACGCCTGGGAGAAAACCAGTACAGGGGCTTTGACATGGCGTGACGTTTATCGCACGGCTGAACATGAGGTCCGCTCCATCTGGGCTGACCCTACCAAAGTTCGCATTGACCGATTTGGGGAATAGGCCACACATCCTCACAACATCAACTGCTCCACCTGCTCCACCGGATAGCTGCGCCAGCGCCGGTTCAGCGTCTCCTTGGGGCTGGTATTGCGCGCATGCACACGGGCGACGTACAAGTGCTGGTCGGGGTTGATGGCGATGCGTTTTTGCTGCGGGGCCCAGACGAAGGCGTTGTCTTCGCCGACGTTGATGTCGGCGAAGGGCGCGCTGCGCCAGAACTCCCTGCGGTAGCAGAGGGTGCCGCCGCAGACCCAGGGTGAGCGGCCGTCATAGACGTACTGCCAGGCGCGCCGGCCCTCGGGGGCGTAGAAGAATATTTTGTCCAGGCCGCAGATGTCGGCGCCCTGCCCCAGCAAGGCTTTGGCTTGGGAGCTGAGCCATCCGGGCGCCATCCAGTCGTCGTCGTCCCAGTGGGCGATGAGTTCGCCGCGGGCGAGCTCACAGGCGATGTTGCGTTTGGCGCCCAGGGTGAGCTTGCGGTCCAGCCGCATGTAGTGGATGCTTGCATGCGGCGGGATCAGGTCGGCGATGCTGTCGCGGCCGTCGTCGAGCACGATGAGTTCGCGGGGGCCGTCGTAGTCTTGTGCGAGAAAGTTGCGGATGGCCTGGGGCACGAACTCGCGCCGGTCGGCGGTGGGCATGATGCAGGAGACCAGCGGCCGTGCGGGGGGTGCGGCGGCGCGCGGCGCCGGCTGCAGCAGTGGCGCGGCAGCAAGGGCTTTTTCTTGCGGAAAGTAAAAATCGCGGTCCTGGTGCTGCAGGCATTCGGGCTGGGGCATACGCGTCCAGGCGTTTTGCTGCAGGTACTGGCCTTCCTTGAACTTCCAGGTGTTGTTGTCATGGCGCACGTAGATCTGTAGTTCGCGCCCGGGCACGCGGCACAGGCGCGCGCCGGTGCCCAATATTTTCAGCAGGAAGTCGGCGTCTTCGCGCAGGGAGGTGGCGGGGTAGCGGCAGTGGTGGGCCTGCCACAGGCTGCGCCGGAACACCAGGGTGCCGCCGCTGACGTTCTCGACGAACATGCGGCGGAACAGCGCGCGGCTGGCGGCCCAGAACTCGGCTTGGGGTCGGGCCATGAAAAGCATGTCGTTGAGGCCGGTGACGTCGGCGATGTTGTGCAGGATGGGCGCGGCCTGGCGGCTCAGGCGCTGGTCGCCGTACCAGTCGTCGTCGTCCCAGTGTGCGACGAGTTCGCCCTGGGCCAGGCGCACCGCTTCGTTGCGTTTGGCGCCTATGCTGGTCCCGGGTGGCATGCGGATGCAGCGTATGCGCGCGTCGCTGATGTCGGCGGGCAGGTCGCTGTCTTCCTCGTAAACGATGATGAGTTCGAGCGCGGGGTAATCCTGGCGCTGGAAGTAGCGTATGGACTGGGCGACGAAGGCGGGCCGGCCGCGCGTGGGCATGGTGCAGCTCATCAGCGGTGCGGCGGCGGCTGGCGCCGGCAAGGGCTGCGGCAGTGCCGCGGCCGGGCCGGCGGGCGGCGGCACGAAGATGCGCATGCGCTCGGGCATGGCGAAGTAGCGGCACTGTTCGCCGGCGCAATGGACGTGATAAGGCAGGTGGTAAGGCGGGGGCTGCTGGTGCGCTTCGCCGCGCCAGGCGCAGAAGCGGTCCTGGTACAGCCGCTTGCTGGTTTCGAGCAGCGTCTCTTGCAGCCGCGACTGCCGCGGGCAAGGCGGCGCGCGGTGCACAAAAGCGCCCTGCGCCCAGACGCCGCGAAAGCCGGCGCGCGCGGCGCGTATGTTGTAGTCCATCTCCCAGCACGGGCCCTGGGCATAGGCGGTGTCGGCGCCACCGATGGCGGCCACCACCTCGTTCTTCACCACATAACAAAAGTCCGAGAGGCTGTGCAGCGGCTCGAGCGTCACGCAGGCATTGCCGAACTTTGCCGCGAGCGCATCGGCCTGGGTCCACAAGGCGTCCTGGGTGGCGGCGCAGGCCGGGGCCACGGCCTGCTCGTTCCAGCAGCGGTTGGTCGAGGGGCCGGCCAGGCCGTGGCTGGCGTCGGCATCGAGCGCGGCCAGCAGCAGCTCCAGCCAGCCGGGCGTGACGCTCGCGCCGTTTTCGAGGAAGACATAGATGTCGGCGGGCACGCCGACCAGCCGGTTGAAGCAGGCGGCCGCGCCTTCGTGCACGGGCCCGGGCAGTTGCGCGATGCCCGGGAGGGTGTCGAGCAGCGCCTGCAGCGCGGCGGCCGCGGCCTCGTCGGCCGGGTCGGGCAGCAGCCGCAGGCCGAAGGGCATGGGTGTGTTCTCGAACAGGCTGGACAGGGTGGCGGCCAGGGCGTCGGCGTGCGCGGCCACATGCACGCCGACCAGGATCTGGCGCTCATGCGGGGCGGGCATCTACCACTCCTCGCGGCTGGCGAGCAGGCCGGCGCCCAGCAGCGCTTCAAGCTTGCGCCAGGGGCTGCCGGGCGCTTCGTCGCCCCAGTCGCCGACCGTGTCGAGCAGCTGCTCCAGCGCCACCGGCCGGGCGTCCACCGTGCTGTAAAAGCGCGGGTAGCACAGCAGCAGCTCTTCGGTGCAGGCACGTACCAGCGCCTCGCGGCGCGCCGCTTCGGGCGCATGGAAGGAGACATACAGCGTGGGCAGGCCGAGCTGCGGCAGGCGCCGCCACAGGCCGGGGATCACGGCGTACTCGCCGCCCTCGATGTCCATCTTGATGAAGTTGCAGTCGTCAATGGCGTTGAGCGCCAGGAAGCGCTCCAGGTCCATGCCCTGGACTTCGCGGCAGGGCTGGCCGACGGCGCCGGGCGCGGCCAGCATGCCGGACATGCTGTCGCCGAACTCGCTTTGCGCACCGAAATACAGGCCGCCCGCGTAGAGCTGCAGCGGGCCGCTCTCGGGGCTGATGCCGTAAGGGTAAAGCGCGATGTTGGGCCGCAGCGCGGGATTCGCCTCGACGTTGGCCGCCAGTTCGGCAAAGGCCACCGGGTCGGGCTCGAGGGCATGCACGCGGCGCGACAGCATGGCGCCGTAGAGCACCGTGGGCCCTATCCAGGCGCCCATGTCGATATAGGACCTGTCGGGCCGCAGGAAGCGCCGGAACACCTCGAAGGTCTGCGGCTCCCACAAGCCGGCGCCGACACGGCGCCAGAAGTCCCGGCGCGCATCGCCGGCGCGGACCCGGAAGGCGTGCTGGTGGACGGACACGCTGAGCTCGTGCAGCGCGCCGTCCGCGTGCGCGCTGTCCTGGAAGGTGCTGGTTTGCACGGCCGGCTCCGCAGGGCCGCTCACCAGCACTTCAAGGGCGCCGGGCCGGTGATGTCGGCGCTGAACTCGAAGGCGTTGCCCTGGAAGACCAGGTCCGGCACGTTGATCTTGCACCAGACCGCGCCCGCGTAGGGGCTGCTGCCGGGCCTCAGTTCCATCTGGATGCTCACGCCCTGCTTGAGCGAATCCTGCGTCTGCAGCAACAGCGGCAGAAAGTAGTTGTTGCCGTAGAAGTTGGTCTTCTTGCTGCGCGGTTCGCAGACCATGGTCACGTACTTGCCTTTGTCGTCGTAGACCAGCAGGAAGACGAACTGGTAGTCGGGGCTGGCCTGCCAGAAGAGCCGCACGGTGTGGCCCGGAACGGTCTGCTGCGCCGGCAGGTCGCGCACGGGGTAGAAGTTGACCACACCGGGACCGCTGGGATAGAGGTGGCTGACCGGCACCGTCGTCCCGTTGTCCAGCGGAAGGTCGCCGTTGCCGACCGGCGTGCTGGAGGACATCGGCACATCCGCCAGCGGCGGCACCTGCTCGGCCAGCGTGGAATGGCGCGCAGCGCCGGAGCCGTCGCAGTTGAACACATAACCGCCGAACTGCGTGACCACGCTGGGGGCCTGCACACCCATGCCGCAAGAGGGCACCAGCTGCAGCTGGATCAGGTTCTCGCCCGGCAACTGCGGCGACTTCTGCAGGCGGCGCACGGTGTCGCGGTGGTCGAGGCAGACCTCCAGGCCCCAGGTGATGCCGGCCAGCGAGAACACGCCCGCGCCGTCGTAGTTGAGCACCTGCTGCTCGCGCCCCGGGCCGCCCGTGGTGGACGGCGCCAGGTGGTTGACCTCGCCGAGCAGCAGGCTGTTGGCCGTGGCCGCGGTGGCGAGAAAATCGACGCCCGACATGAGCTCCTTCATCACCACGACCGTGCCGGCGTCACCCTGCGGCATCATGTCGCCCTGCTGCACCAGCGCGAAGTTGTAGACCTCCTTGTTGGCCAGCGGGTCGATGTCGTAGGGCGGCGTCTTGAGCGTGGGCGAGGACACGCCGAGGATGGTGCCGAAGACGAACACCCAGTCGGCCCAGTCCGCGAGGGCGGCGTAGCCCTGAAGCTTGGTGATGATCTGCTGCACATCCTCCATGCCGTAGGCGCCCGCCGCCCCCCGGAAAAAGAACTCCGGCGCCATGAAGACATTCAGGGTGTCGCTGGGCACGGGCGGTGACGAGGGCGGCGGCAATGACGGCTGCAGCACATCGAACGCGGCGTCCATGGCGCGGAACATCAAGGCGCAGCGCGCCTCGAGGTCGAGCTCCGGGTTGTCCAGCCCGAGGTAGGTTTTGGAACCATCGGAATTTACTTTGGGCGCGGTGTCAACCACGTAGCCCATGAATCGGACCTTGCTGTAAGCCATGCTGTTTCTCCTGTAAAAATGCTCTGGGGGTCAGACGGAAGTCCGCATGAACGGCGTCAAGCCGTAGGTGAACTTGATGATGTGGTTGACGTAGACGTTGATCGGACGCGTTTCGTACTGGCTCACCAGCACCGGGTTGGTCTGGCCCTGGCCGGGCACCGGCCCGCCGGTGGTCAGCGTGGGTGCGCTGCTGGGCGCACCGGCCGCCGTGCCGCTGGGCGAGGCGGTCGCCGGCGCGGGCGCGCTGTTGTAGGTGTGCTCGTGGGTTTCCACGGCGAAGGGCTGGGTGGAACCCACGCCGCTGCTCTGCCCCTGGCCGCCGGGCGGCACGCTGCGCGTGGCGATGTCGGGGTCGTTCTTCGTGCCGGTGCCGTTGCCGCGCAGGAAGAAGCCACGGTAGTCGGGAATCAGGAACTGGTCGCCGCTGCCGCCGTAGACATAACCGAGCACCGCGAACAGCTCGGGGTAGTCATAGGTGGGCAGCGAGCGGCCGTCGCAAAACATCCAGCCCCAGGCCTCCAGCGGGTCGGTGACGTAGTCCTGCGGCGTCACGGTGGTGGCGGCGCCGGCGCTGTCGGGCGCACCCAGGGTGCCGGCGAAGGCCGTGACGGAGCCGACCGGCAGCTCGCCGAAACCCGGGCGCACGAAGAAGGGGTTGTTCATGCCCGGCGCCATCATGGTGCTGCGCTCCCCAAACGCTCAATAGCGGCACCGGGCAGCATGTCCGCGCTGGCGCCGGCGCCGGGCTCGTCGAGCACCTGCATGGCCGTGGGCACCACCACTTCCCAGCACGGCCCTATGGGCCGCAACGGGGGGCGTTGCGGGCCGGACTGCTTGAGGTCATTGACCAGGGGGACGTCGGCGGGATTGGCGGGCGCCAGCCGGTCGCCGGAGGCCCACAGCATGCCGGACGAGTAGAAGTACAAAAACGCCATCACGTGCGCAGGCCGCACCGGCAGCAGCACACGCGCCTGGTCGGCCTGCAGGAAACTGGAGAACAGCGCGTCGTCGTCGGCGGCCAGGCTGCCCAGTTCGAACTGCGCGCCGCCCGGGCCCGGGCCGGGGCTGGCGTAAAAGCTGTAGACCATCTCGTTCCACTCGAGCACCTCGTCGAAGAACTGCAGGTAGCGCGGCTCGTAGACGGCGAACTCCGAGGGCGGCGACAACGTGCCGCCGCGGGAGTCCATGCCGGTCAGCGTGAGCATGCGCTCCAGCAGCAGGCGCAGGCAGGCGTTGCGGAGTTCGCGCTGCTCGGTCTGCCGGTTCGCCAGCGGCGAGCGTGGGGCGACACGTCCCTGCGGGCCGCCGTCGGCGCGCGCATGGTAGGCGGCCAGCCGCTCCTGGTAGGCGCGCATGACGGCGGCGTAAACGCGGATGCGCCACTCGTCCATGCAGCGATCGGAAGGCGCGCAGCGGATCTCGACGTTGACCAGCACCTCGGGGTCGACGGGCGGCGACAGGCTGGGCGGGTAGTCGAGCACCAACACCGGCACGCTGTCGTCTTCACCGAACAGCGTGATCCCGTCCAGGCTGCCGGCCGCGGTGAAGGTCTGCCGCCCTACCAGCACCACGGGCGCCGGCAGGCCGGCGGGCGCGCCGACGTAGCCGACAAAGGCCGCGGTGGCGCAATAGCCGGCGGGAACGGCGACCTGCTTTTCTTCCCCGTCGCGCAGGGTGGCCGAAGCAAAGCGCTGCGCCAGCGGCGGCGGCTCGAGGTCCAGCACACCGTAGTAGGCGCCCAGGGCGGCGTAGTTGCCGGGCTGGATGTCTTTGAAAGTGGCGATGTGCAGCTGCAGCTGCAGCGGCGACACCGGCTTGACGAAGTCCTGCCCGGCCGAGGCCTGTTCGCCGGCGATGAAGGCGGCAGCGGGCTTGCAGACCATGAACTCCATCATGAGCCGCTGGCCGTAGTTGACGACGCAGGCCTCGTAGACCTTGTTGAGCCAGCGGTAGACGCCGCGCAGGCTGCGCGTGCCGGCCGTGTTGTCGACCAGGCTGACCACCGAGTCCTCGGTCTGGCTCATGGTGCTGCTGGAGCGCGTGAGGCTGACGCTGCGGCTGATGCGGTTGACGGTCTTGTTGAGGATGTCGCGCGCAAAACGCGTGGTGTCGTCCAGGCCCGGCGTGGCGCCCGGCTGCACGGTCTTGCTCCAGGAGCCGTCCAGCGTGGCCTGGGTGGGCGGGCCGTAGCTGCTGGTGAACTTGTTGTACTGGTTGGTTTCGGTGGACTCGGCCACCGTCTTGCGCGACTCCTCCTGCAGGTTGCTGCGTTCGTCGGCGGCGTCGTTCTGCAGCAGCTGCTTCTCGCCGCTGCTCTGGTGCGACTCGTCGAGCTGGCGGTGGGTGCGCCTGTGGGTCACCTCGCGGCGTTCGCCGCGCATGACGTTCTCGATGCGCGCGATCTCGCCGCACTGGTAGCGCAGCAGGCGCTGGCGCACCATCTGCAGGTCGCCGATGGCGTAAGGCTCTATCCAGCCCGGCAGCCCCGGCGGCGGGGAAGCCGCGGGATCCTGGGCCTGCGCCGCCGGCAGCGGGAACACCTGCGCGCTGAGCACGGGCGTGGCCTGCAGCAACGCGCTGATCTGCTGCATCGTGAGGCGATCCAGCACCGGCACCGGTGCAGGGACGGGCGGCGCTGCGGGCGTTTCGCCGGCTGCCGCGGTGGAGGCATTGGCGGCGTTGGCGGCATTGGCCGCAGCGACGGCGGCATTGGCCTGCGCGAAACTCTCGAAGGGCTGCAGCGCCACCTCGACCAGGTGGGCCATCAGCAGCGCGCGGGTGAATTCCTCGAGCAGCGCGCTGTCGTAACCCAGCGTGACCACCAGGGCGAAGTAGCTCTGCCAGACCTGGTCCAGTGCTTTGGCATAGCCGGTGGAATCAAAATAAGTCCAGTCCAGCGCATAGCGCGACAGCAGCCGCGTGAGCTGCTCGCAGGCTTTGGCCAGCCAGGCCGTGGGTGGGCCGTCCGGCTTGGGCAGGCGCATGAAGAGCTGCGCAAACTCGCTCACGGGGCAGGCCAGGCTGTCCATATCGCTGACGAAATCTCCCGCGTAGGCCTTGCCGTCGATGAATTCCACGGCCAGTTGCTGCGCGGCCTCGCGCGCGCCCTGTGCCAGGTTGCGGGCGTTCACCAGGTCGCCGAAGAAGCCGCTGGAAGGCGGGCTGGAACCCACATAGTTGACGAAGCCGTAGAGCAGGTCGTCGGCGCTCACCTTGGGCCAGCGCCGCACATAGACATAAGGAAACAGTTCGTCGGGATGGCTGGTGACGATGGGGATCGGCTCGACCGGGTCCACGGGGTAGTCCGGGTCTATGGGCGGCGGCCCCGGCGGCCAGGGCGGCGGAATCGGCCCGCGCGTCGGGCAGGCCACCATGATGCCTTCGAAGTGGTGGTCGTCGCTCTGCCCTCTCATGCCGTAGTGGATGTCGGCAAAGATGGCGGTGTTGGTGATGCCGTTGATGTGCACCGGCGTTTTCTGCTGCAGGTAGCCCGTGACATAGCAACCCGAGCGGAACTTGAATTCAAATGGCTTGCTGGGCCATAGCCGCGTGATGGTGACCTGCTGGCTTTCGGCCGGGCCGGACTTGCAGGACACGCTGGCGATGGACGGAATGTCATCGGCCGGTTCGCGATTGATGGTGAAGTCGAAGACCAGGCAGCCGTCCATGGCCGACCAGCTTCTTTTGACCATTTCGTTCACGTGGGGTGTCCTGGAGTGGGCGGCATGCGGCGCGCGGCACCGGCGCGAGGCCCGGAGGCCGCGCGCCGGCGAAGCGGCTTCAGCACATCACGATGTTTTCGAGGTTGAAGGCAAAAGGCGTCGAATTGGCGCCCGGGCCGCCGCCGGTCATGACGATGTCGGCGCTCAGGATGCCCAGCAGGGACAGCTCGGTGTTGATGTTGGAGATGATCGCCGAGTCCATGACCTGGCCCTGCACGATTTGCGAGGCCACGCCGATCCAGATGGTGGGCTTGAACTCGAACACCGCTTTTTGCTGCGGGGCGATCGAGGTCTTGATCGCCAGCAGCTTGCCGGACTTGTAGATGCTGGCGTTGATGGCACCCTTGGGCAGGCTGTTGAGCACCTGCACTTCCTTGGAGCTGGTGCCGCTGCCGGCCGGCACCAGGCGGTCGCCCGAGGTCGTCAGCGCCATCTGGAACAGCTGGCCGTTCTGGGCGTCGAGCTGCGGCGTGTAGTTGCCGTAGCTGTCGCTGGCGCCGACCTGCATGGTCATGGGGAAGGTGAAGGGATGGTTGTCACCCTGGCCGCAGTAGCGGATGACCTGCCAGGCCACCGCGAGCTCGTCGAAGTTGGTCGCGACGTTCTTCTGGAAAATCACGATCTCCGAGTTGTTCGCGTCGTTCGAGTTGTTGATGAAGTTCAGTGCAATATCCATGGTTTTCTCCTGTTGATAAAAAGATGGCAGCGCACCATGCGTTGCCCGTTTGCCATCGTTGCCCTGCTGCCCCGGCGGCGAACCCTGCGTGTCCAGTCCTGGCGGCTGCCCTCAGGCGTGGACGATGTTCTCGAGATTGAATTGATAGGCGGTGGAGCCCTCGCCCGGCCCGCCGCCGCTCATCACGATGTCGGCGCTCGCGATGCCGATCAGCGAGAGCTCGGTGTTGATGTCCGACATCACGGCCGAGCTCATCGGCTCGCCCTGCACGACCTCGGAGCACACGCCTATCCACAGCGCCGGCTGGTACTGGAAGACCGCCTTCTGCCCGGGTACCACCGAGGTCTTCACGCCCACCATGCGCCCGTCCTTGAAGATGCAGATGTCGATCGCGCCCTGGTTCATGGCGTTGAGCACGTCGAGTTCGGTCGATGCGCTGGCCGGCCCCGTGTACAGCAGGCGCCGGCCGCCGGTGGGGGTGGAGACCAGGCTCAGCATCTGGCCGTTTTTGGCCGGCAGGCGCGGTGTGAAATTTCCGTACTCGTCGGTGACGGCCACCTGGTAGCCGTCGGGATAGACAAAGGGGTGCGTGCAGTCGCGCCCGCAATAGCGGATCACCTTCCAGGCCACGGAGAGGGACGCCATGGTGGTCAGCACGTTCTTCTGGTAGACCACCACCTCGGACTTGTTGCCGTCGCTGGACTTGTTGACGAATCGCAGTTTGATATCCATGGTGATTCCCTGTGGTGGCTTGTCCGCGTGAGGCCGGCGGGCCTTGCGCTTCAGTGCCGCTACTCTAGGGATGGCCCATGGCCAAAGCGATTACAGGCCATTACAAAGACGCGCAGGCGCGCAGGTGAAAATTACCCTTGCACGGCGGCCCTGAAAGCGCTGCGAATGCGGGAACCGCCTTGTCATAAACTTGATGCACTCCGCACTTGCTTGCGGCCCGCGTCCGCGCGCGATGCATCCCGGCACTCCAGACCGATTGGAAAACCTGCACCATGACCCAGCCAGCCTCCCCCAAGCCACTCGCCGCCGCGCCCCGGCTCACCAGCCTGTCGCATGGCGGCGGCTGCGGCTGCAAGATTGCGCCCGGCGTGCTCAGCGAGATCCTCAGGAACTCGGGCAACCTGCCCGGCATCAACCTTCCGCCGCAGTTGCTGGTGGGCATTGAAACTGCTGACGACGCGGCCGTGTACCAGCTCAACGACGAGCAGGCGCTGATCGCCACCACCGACTTCTTCATGCCCATCGTGGACGACCCCTACGACTTCGGCCGCATCGCCGCGACGAATGCGATCAGCGACGTCTACGCCATGGGCGGCACGCCCATCATGGCGCTGGGCCTGGTGGGCATGCCCGTCAACGTGCTGCCGCTGGAAACCATAGGCGCCATCCTGCGCGGCGGGCAGGACGTCTGCCGCGATGCCGGCATCCCGATTGCGGGCGGCCACACGATCGACTCCGTCGAGCCGATCTACGGCCTGGTGGTGATGGGATTGGTGCACCCGTCGCGCGTCAAGAAAAATTCGGGCGCGCGCGCCGGCGACGTGCTGGTGCTCGGCAAGCCGCTGGGCGTGGGCATTCTTTCAGCAGCGCTCAAGAAGGAGGTGCTGGATGCCGGGGGTTATGCCCGCATGGTGGCGCTCACCACGCAGCTCAACAAGCCCGGCATTGAACTCGCGCGCATGGAAGGCGTGCACGCGCTGACCGACATCACCGGCTTCGGCCTGGCCGGCCACGGACTGGAACTGGCACGCGGCGCCGGCCTGCAGGTCCGCATCGTCTGGCAGAGCGTCCCGCTGATCGCCGGTGCGCGCGAGCTCGCAACGCAAGGTTGCGTGACCGGCGCGTCAGGACGCAACTGGGCCAGCTACGGCCATGAAGTGATGTTGCCGGCCGGCTTCGCCGAGGTGGACAAGGCCTTGCTGAGCGACCCGCAAACCTCGGGCGGGCTGCTGGTGTCCTGCAGTGCGGACAGCGCCGCCGACGTGCTCGCGATTTTTCGGGCCCAGGGCTTTGCCGAGGCGGCGGTCATTGGGGAAGTCGCCGCGGGACAGGGAATGGCCGTCCGTTGAAACGCTGTACGCGTAAAAAACGCGCGGCAGTCTCGCACAGACCGTAAAACCCTAGGGTAAACCCGGAAATTTTTTGTCAGTCTTTATTCAGTGCGGGGGCTGGCATCCGTCGTACCATTCATGCCTCGACGTCCCCGCTTGGGTACTTTCTTATTCAAAAAAAACAGATCGGAGACATCCCCCGTGTCCGCACTCCTTAAACTCGCATTGGCCTATGACTGGCTGACCACGCGGCTGGGCAAGATCGCCGCCTGGACGGTGCTGCTGGCCGCACTGATTTCGGCGGGCAACGCCTTCGTACGCTACGGCCTGGACATCAGTTCCAACGGCTGGCTTGAAATCCAGTGGTACCTGTTCGCCGCCACCGTGATGCTGGGCGCGCCCGTGGTGCTCAAGCTCAACGAGCACGTGCGCGTCGATATCATCTACGGCAAGCTCAAGGGCAACGGGCCCGTCTATGTGGACATCTTCGGCCTGCTTTTCTTCCTGATCCCCGTGATGGGCCTGCTGTCCTACCTGAGCTGGCCGCTGTTCGCGAGCATGCTGTCGAGTGGAATGACGGCCGGCGACACGATTCAGAATTTGGGCCTGTTTGGATTTCTACGCAAACTCCTGACCTCCGGCGAAGTGTCCGGCAACGCCGGCGGCCTGATCCGCTGGCCCGCGATGCTGCTGCTGCCGCTGGGCTTCGGCCTGATGTTTTTACAGGGCATCTCGGAAATCATCAAGCGCATCTGCTATCTCCAGGGCAAGTTCGAGATGGACACGCACTACGAAAAACCGGTCCAGTGATCCGTTTGCATCGCTCGTTCCCATAAAAATACTTTCAGGACTACCCCATGCAGATGGAAAATTTTGCCCCGATCATGTTCGCGGGCCTCGTGCTGATCATGCTGATCGGCTTCCCCGTGGCTTTCTCGCTGGCCGCCCTCGGGCTGGCCTCGGGCTTCCTGGCCATCCAGATGGGCTGGTTCCCCGCCAGCTTCATGTCCAACCTGCCGCTCAATATGTTCGGCATCCTGTCGAACGAGCTGCTGCTGGCGATTCCCTTCTTCACCTTCATGGGGGCCATCCTTGAGAAGTGCGGGCTGGCCGAGGACATGCTGGACTCCATGGGCCAGCTGTTCGGCCCCGCCAAGGGCGGCCTGGGCTACTCGGTCATCATCGTCGGCTTCATCCTGGGCGCCATCACGGGCACCGTGGCCGGACAGGTGATCGCCATGGCGCTGATCTCGCTGCCGGTGATGATCCGCTACGGCTACAACATGCGCTACGCCACCGGCGTGCTGGCGGCTTCGGGCACCATCACCCAGCTGGTGCCGCCCTCCCTCGTGCTGATCGTGATGGCCGACCAGCTGGGCCGCTCCGTCGGCGACATGTACAAGGGCGCCTGGGGCCCCTCCATCCTGCAGGTGCTGATCTTCGCGGGCTACACCTTCATGCTCGGCGTGTTCAAGCCGCACCATGTGCCCGGCGTTCCCAAAACCGCGCGCACGCTCAATGGCTGGGCGCTGTGGGGCAAGTGCCTGCGCGGCATCATCCCCTCGGCCATCCTGATCTTCGCGGTGCTGGGCTCCATGGGCGGCCTTCCCGGCATTGACACCGCCATCGCCACGCCGACCGAAGCCGGCGCCATGGGCGTGGTGGGCGCGCTGATCCTGGCGGCCATGCACAAGCGCCTGACCCGCCCGCTGATCTGGGAAGCCATGGTCGGCACCATGCGCCTGACAGCCATGGTGGTGTTCATCCTGATTGGCGCGCGTGTCTTTTCGATGGTGTTCCAGGGCGTGGACGGCGCCAAGTGGGTCGAGCACATGCTCAGCGGCCTGCCAGGCGGCCAGACCGGCTTCCTGATCGCCGTCAACCTGTTCATCTTCTTCCTGGCCTTCTTCCTCGACTTCTTCGWGATCGCCTTCATCATCCTGCCGATGCTGGGCCCCGTCGCCGACAAGCTTGGCATCGACCTGATCTGGTTCGGCGTGCTGCTGTGCGTGAACATGCAGACCAGCTTCATGCACCCGCCCTTCGGCTTCGCGCTGTTCTATTTGCGCGGCATCGCCGACACGCTGTTCAAGGAAGGGCGCATCCCCAAGCCGATCAAGTCCAACGACATCTACCTGGGCGCCATTCCCTGGGTGGCGATGCAGCTGATCCTGGTGGCGATCGTGATCTTCGTGCCGCAGACCGTGACCATCTTCCTCGACAAGCCCGCGGTGATAGACCTGGACAAGGTCAAGATTGAAATCCCGGCCGACGACAGCGCGACCCCGCCCGCGGGCTCGGCCAGCGGCGCGGCAGGCAGCGACCCGCTGGCGCCGCCGACCGAACCGAGCGCCGACGACGAGCAGAAAAAAGTCGACGAGCTGTTCAAGACCAAATAATCCGCCTGCGCATCGCAGGACTGCAACGCCCCTTTCGCGAGGGGCGTTTTTTTTGCTACCCTGGGCCACTGCCCAGCTTTCCGCGCCCTGCCCGCCTCCCCCCCCCACCAGCCCCCTCCATGGATTCCACTCCCACTCCTACACCCACTCCCAGCCCCTACTTCGGCCCGCCACCGTTCAAGTTCACGCCCAAGGGCGGGAGCATTTCAGGGCAGGCGTTTTCCGTGACCTTCAAGGTCCTGGCGACCGTCATCGTGCTGGCCCTGGCCGCGGCCTTTGTGCAGGCCTGGCTGGCCGGCAGGGCCTCGGGCGCATCGGCCGGCGGCGGCTGGTTCATCGCCGGCCTGCTGCTGGTGGCCTACACCTGGTGGCACATCCTGCGCAGCGTCACGCGTATCGACGAGCAGGGCCTGCACCAGAGCTGGGTCTGGGACAAGCACATGGAATTGCGCGAACTGGCCTACGGCAAACTGATCCGCGTGCGCGGGCTCGAATGGCTGATCGCGCCGCGCCTGTATGTGCGCACGCTGATGGGCAAGTTCGCGGTGTTTTATGCGTCCTCACCTGAAATGGTGGCCGAGTTTGAGCGCCTCGTAAGCGAATTAAAAACCTTCCGTAGCCAACGCTGAGGGGCGGCGCTCACTGCCTTCTGAAAAGGCAGGCAATAAAAAACCGCGACATGTCGCGGTTTTTTATTTCCCCTGGAGAACGAGGAGCCCACTGATCCCCTTCAAGCAGGGGCCGCGGAACCGGCTTTGCCGGGCCGCAGGCGCAGCGGCCCCCACGGGGGGCAGCGCATTACACGAAGTGAAAAGCGTGGGGGCTTATAAGGTGACGCCTTGCATATAGGTATCGAAGCGCGACTCGGCGAAGCGGAACCAGAGGATCTGGTCCTTCTGGAAAGCGCGGTAGTCGCTGTAGATCTTCTTCCAGTCGGGGTTCTTGTCGGCAAGTTCCGCGTACAGGTCCATCGAGGCTTTGAACGAAGCGTCGAGCACGGGTTTGGGGAAAGGCAGGATCTTGGTCTTGGCGCCCACCAGCTGCTTCAGGGCGGTCGGGTTGCGGGCATCGTACTTGGCCTGCATGTCGATGTGGGCATGCGAGGCGGCCATTTCGACAATCGCCTTGTATTCCGCCGGCAACGCATCCAGGGCCTTGTTGTTGATGAAGAAGTCGACTTCAGGGCCGCCCTCCCACCAGCCGGGGTAGTAGTAGAAGGGAGCCACTTTGTTGAAGCCCAGCTTCTGGTCGTCGTAAGGGCCGACCCACTCGGCGGCATCCAGTGTGCCTTTTTCGAGGGCCTGGTAAATTTCACCACCCGGCAGGTTTTGCGGCACCACACCGAGGCGCTCAACCACCTTGCCGGCGAAGCCGCCGATGCGGAACTTCAGGCCCTTCAGGTCTTCGACGGTCTTGATTTCCTTGCGGAACCAGCCGCCCATCTGGGTGCCGGTGTTGCCGCCGGGGAAGCTCACGAGGTTGTACTTGGCGTAGAACTCGTTCATGAGCTTGCGGCCGTTGCCCTCGTACATCCACGCCGACATCTGGCGCGAGTTCATGCCGAAGGGAATGGCGGCGCCGATGGCGAAGGCCTCGTTCTTGCCGAAAAAGTAGTACGGCACGGTGTGGCACATTTCGATGGAGCCCTGGCCCACGCCGTCGACCACGCCGAAGGCGGGCATCAGTTCGCCGGCCGCGTGCACGCTGATCTGGAACTTGCCGCCGGTCATCTCGCCGACCTTCTTGGCGAACACTTCAGCGCCGCCGTAAATGGTGTCCAGCGGCTTGGGGAAGCTGGAAGCCAGGCGCCAGCGGATGGTGGCCTGCGCGTGAACCGCGGGGGCGATGCCGGCAGCGAGAACGCCGGCAATGCCGGCGTTTTTGATAAGGGAGCGACGATCCAAAATACTATCTCCTGAAGGGTTGTCGAATGTGCGGACCCTGAATGGGAACCCGCCGGACCGCTCGAGCCGGCACGGCCCGTACAGGCGGCGTGCTCAAGCGAAGTCAACTTCGGATTCTGTCAGCTTTCTCCCTCGAAATCACCTCGTTTTTACCCGTAGTGTTTGAACAAAAAAAAGCCGCCTGCTAGAGGCGGCTTGCAGATTCCTGACGGGGCGCGAAGGCCCCGCGGGAATTACAGTTTCTGCGCTTGCATGAAGCGGTCGAAGGTGGCTTCGGTGAAACGGAACCAGAGGTTCTGATCGGCGCGGAACTTGGAATAGTCGGCGTAGATCTTCTTCCAGTTCTCGTTCTTGGCGTTGAGCTCCTCATACAGGGCCATGGCTTCCTTGAACGCGGCGTTCATCACGTCGTTGGGGAAAGGCCTCAGCTTGGTGCCGGCGCCGACCAGTTGCTTCAGGGCCGCCGGGTTCTTCGCATCGTATTTGGCCTGCATCTCGCCGTGGGCCTGGGCTGCTGCGGCCTCCACAATGGCTTTGTACTCGGGCGTGAGCGCCTCGAAGGCCTTGTTGTTGATGAAGAAGTCCAGCTCGGGGCCGCCTTCCCACCAGCCGGGATAGTAGTAAAACGGCGCGACCTTGTTGAAGCCCAGCTTCTGGTCGTCATACGGGCCCACCCATTCGGCGGCATCGATGGTTCCCTTTTCCAGCGCCTGGTAAATCTCGCCGCCGGGAATGTTCTGCGGCACGCCGCCTATGCGCTCCAGCACCTTGCCGGCAAAGCCGCCTATGCGCATCTTCAGGCCCTTGATGTCCTTGACGGACTTGATTTCCTTGCGGTACCAGCCCCCCATCTGGGCACCGGTATTGCCGCCCGGGAAGTTGACGATGTTGTACTTGGCATAGAACTCGCGCATCAGCTTCATGCCGTTGCCCTCGTACATCCAGGCGCTCATCTGGCGGCTGTTCAGGCCGAAGGGAATCGCGCAGCCCAGCGCAAAGCATTCATCCTTGCCGAAGAAGTAATAGGGCGCGGTGTGGGCCGCCTCGATGGAGCCCTGCTGCACGCCATCGACCACGCCGAAGGCGGGCATCAGTTCGCCGGCCGCATGCACGGAGATCTCGAACTTGCCGCCCGACATGGCCTTGACGGCCTTGGCGAACACCTCGGCCGCGCCGAAGATGGTGTCCAGCGATTTGGGAAAGCTCGATGCCAGGCGCCATCGAACGGTGGCCTGGGCATGAACGGCAGGCGCCACGCCGGCGGCCAGTACGCCGGCGATGCCGGCATTTTTGATAAGTGAGCGACGATCCATAAAACTCTCTCCTGAAGTTATAGAAGTTTTCCGTAGGGGGTCCGTAGCGGGGCCGGGTACTGCAATAGTTGCAGCGCCCCAGACACGCCGGCGGAGCATGGACACTTTGTCACTCTTTTTCATAAACCCACCCCGTTCTTACCCGTAGATCGCAACAGATTTCTCCAAAAAAAAACCGCCCGGCAGGGGCGGCTTTTTCCCGGCACGCGCTGCGTACAGGCGTGCTCAGGCCGGGAGCCCAGGCAGTTGCCTGGGCGGGGTTGCCGGCTTACAGCTTCTGGCTTTGCATGAAGCGGTCGAACGTGGCTTCGGTGAAACGGAACCACAGGTTCTGGTCGCCGCGGAATTTCGAATAATCGGCGTAGACCTTGCGCCAGTTCTCGTTCTTGGCCGACAGCTCTTCGTAGAGCTTCATGGATTCCTTGAAGGCCGCGTTCATGACGTCCGCAGGGAAGGGGCGCAGCTTGGCGCCGGCGCCCACCAGTTGCTTCAGGGCGGTGGGGTTCTTGGCGTCGTACTTGGCCTGCATGTCGACGTGGGCCGCAGCGCTGGCGGCTTCCACGATGGCTTTGTATTCGGGCGACAGCGCGTCGTAGGCCTTCTGGTTGATGTAGAGGTCCAGTTGCAGGCCGCCCTCCCACCAGCCGGGGTAGTAATAGTTGGGCGCCACCTTGTTGAAGCCCAGCTTCTGGTCGTCGTAGGGGCCGATCCATTCAGCCGCGTCGATGGTGCCTTTTTCCAGCGCCTGGTAGATCTCGCCGCCGGGAATGTTTTGCGGCACGCCGCCCAGGCGTTCGATGACCTTGCCGGCAAAACCGCCGACGCGGAATTTGAGGCCCTTCATGTCGGCCAGCGACTTGATTTCCTTGCGGAACCAGCCGCCCATCTGCGCGCCGGTGTTACCGCAGGGGAAGCTGATCATGTTGTATTTGGCGTAGAACTCGCGCATCAGCTTCAGGCCGTTGCCCTCGAAGGTCCAGGCGCTCATCTGGCGGCTGTTCAGGCCGAAGGGGATCGCGCCGCCGATGGCGAAGGTCTCATCCTTGCCGAAGAAATAGTACGGCGCCGTGTGGGCCGCTTCAATGGAGCCCTGCTGCACGCCGTCGACCACGCCGAAGGCGGGCATCAACTCGCCGGCCGCGTGCACGGAGATTTCGAACTTGCCGCCCGAGATCGCCTTGACGTGCTTGGCGAAGGTTTCCGCGCCGCCGTAGATCGTGTCCAGCGACTTGGGAAAGCTGGACGCCAGGCGCCAGCGAACGGCGGCCTGTGCGTGAACGGCGGGCGCAACGCCCGCGGCCAGAACGCCGGCAATGCCCGCGTGCTTGATGAGTGAACGACGATCCATCAGCTTGACTCTCCGAAAGGTGAAAATAAAAATTCGTGGGCGACGCACGCGCCGGCCGGCCTGCTTTTGCGGGCCCTGGGGAATTCTAGAAATGGAGGGGGTAGCGACCGGGCGGGTTTACCCTTGAAGAGCTGACAGCAAGCTGTCTATGTGAGCCCCCACGGTCGCTCACTGCGTGTAGCTCCCTGCCCCCCGAGGGGGCCGCTGCGCCTGCGGCCCGGCAAAGCCGGTTCCGCGGCCCCTGCTGGGTTGGAGACCTTCAGGGCCTCGCTGAATCCGTGCTCAAGCGACGGACTTGAGCGCTGGCTTGCCGGGCTTGCTGGACCCCAACAGTGCGCCGAAGCGCGCCATGACGGCGGCTTCGATGCCTGCTGCATCCAGCCCTTGCAATGCCAGCAGTTTGGCCGGGTCGCCGTGTTCGATGAACTCGTCTTTGAGGCCCAGGTGCAGCACCGGTTTGTTGACACCGGCGGCTTGCAGGGCTTCGCTGACGGCGCTGCCTGCGCCGCCCATGATGGCGCCCTCTTCGACGGTGACCAGGGCTTCATGGCCGGCCGCGACTTTGAGCAGGAGCTCGGTGTCGAGTGGCTTGGCCCAGCGCATACTGACGACCGTGGCGCCCAGCTTTTCAGCGGCCTGCAGGGCCGGGTAGAGCAGCGTACCGAAGGCGAGGATGGCGACGCCTGCGCCTTCGCGGCGGACTTCAGCCTTGCCGAAAGGCAGTGCCTCAAGCCCGGCTTCGGGTTCCACGCCGGCGCCGGCGCCGCGCGGGTAGCGCACGGCCACCGGATGGTTTTGTTCGAAGGCGGAGCTCAGCAGCTTGCGGCATTCGCGTTCATCGGCGGGGCAAGCCACGCTCATGTTGGGGATGCAGCGCAGGAAGGGAATGTCGTAAGCGCCCGCATGCGTGGCGCCGTCGGCGCCGACCAGGCCGGCGCGGTCGAGTGCGAACACCACGGGCAGGTTCTGCAGGGCCACGTCGTGGATCAGCTGGTCGTAGCCGCGTTGCAGAAAGGTCGAATAAATCGCGACCACGGGCTTGAGGCCTTCACAGGCCATGCCGGCGGCGAAGGTCACCGCGTGCTGCTCGGCGATGCCGACGTCGTGGTAGCGCCCGGGAAAACGTTTGTGGAATTCGACCATGCCCGAGCCTTCGCGCATGGCCGGCGTGATGCCGACCAGGCGGGCGTCGTGTTCGGCCATGTCGCACAGCCACTGGCCGAAGACCTGGGTGAAGGTCTGCTTGGCCGGCGCGCTGGATTTTTGCAGGCCCATGGCCGGATCGAACTTGCCGGGGCCGTGGTAGGCGATGGGGTCGGCTTCGGCGAGCTTGTAGCCCTGCCCTTTTTTGGTGACCACGTGCAGGAACTGCGGGCCGCCCTGGGTGTCCATCAGGTGCTTGATGTTTTCCAGCGTGGGGACCAGGGACTCGAGGTCGTGGCCGTCGATGGGGCCTATGTAGTTGAAGCCGAAGTTCTCAAACAGCGTGGCCGGCACCACCATGCCCTTGGCGTGCGACTCCAGGCGCTTCGCCAACTCCAGCAGCGGCGGCGCCACGCGCAGCACCTGCTTGCCCATGTGCCTGGCCGATGCGTAAAAGCGCCCGCTCATGAGCTGGGCCAGGTAACGGTTCAGCGCACCCACGGGCGGGCTGATGCTCATGTCGTTGTCGTTGAGCACCACCAGCAGCTTGCAGTGGTCGTGCACGCCCGCGTTGTTCAGGGCCTCGAAGGCCATGCCGGCGCTCATGGCGCCGTCGCCGATGATGGCCACCGCATGGCGGTCTTCACCCTTTTGCTGGGCACCAAGCGCCATGCCCAGCGCGGCGGAAATCGAGGTCGAGGAATGCGCTGTGCCGAAGGTGTCGTACTCGCTTTCATCGCGGCGCGGGAAACCCGACAGCCCGCCGAACTGGCGCAGGCTGCCCATGCGCTCGCGCCGGCCGGTCAGGATTTTGTGCGGATAGGTCTGGTGGCCCACGTCCCACACCAGGCGGTCTTCGGGCGTGTTGAAAACGTAGTGCAAAGCCACCGTGAGCTCCACGGTGCCGAGGTTGGAACTCAGGTGCCCGCCGGTCTTGGAGACGCTGTCGAGCACGAAGGCGCGCAGTTCGTCGGCCAGGGGTTTCAGGCCGCTGCGCGGCAGCTTGCGCAGGTCGGCGGGGCTGTGGATGGTTTCGAGCAATGGGTACATCGTGTGTCGTTGTTATGGCGAGGCCGGGTCCTCTGTCCCTGTCTGTCGTTCAGTCCTGGTCAATGGTGGCGGTTGACGAGCATGTCGGCCAGCGCGCGCAAAGCCTCGGTGCGGGCCAGCCCGCTGGCGTCGAGGCCTGCCAGGGCCTTGGCCAGCAATTGCTGCGCGTAGGCTTTGGAGGCCTCCAGCCCCATCAGCGAAACAAAGGTGGGCTTGTCCTGGGCGGCATCCTTGCCGGCG
Organism: Polaromonas sp. P1_G1; assembly: GCF_056405595.1. NCBI lineage: Bacteria > Pseudomonadati > Pseudomonadota > Betaproteobacteria > Burkholderiales > Comamonadaceae > Polaromonas > Polaromonas sp. P1_G1. The sequence goes on along the minus strand of NZ_JBFUBU010000015.1, from coordinate 52,831 downwards.
GTCTTGCCCAGCGTGGCGGAGTCGGCGGTGACGTCGAGGATGTCGTCGACCACCTGGAAGGCCAGGCCGACCGCCGCGCCGTAGTCGCGCAGGGCTTGCTGCGCGGCGGGCGTCACGGCGCCGCATGCCGCGCCCATCATGACGCTGGCTTCCAGCAGCGCACCGGTTTTCAGGCGGTGCATTTCGTGCAGCTGCTGCGAATTCAAAGGCATGCCCACGCTGGCCAGGTCTATGGCCTGGCCGCCGGCCATGCCCTGGAAGCCGGCCGCCTGGGCCAGCATTCGGCACAGCCGCGCCTGCGTGGCAGCGTCGACGGCACCGCCCTCGGGCGTGAGGAATTCGAAGGCCAGGGCCTGCAGCGCGTCGCCGGCCAGCAGCGCCTGGGCCTGCCCGAACTTGACGTGCACCGTGGGCTTGCCGCGGCGCAGTACGTCGTTGTCCATGCAGGGCATGTCGTCGTGCACCAGCGAATAGGCGTGGATCAGCTCGACCGCGCAGGCGGCGCGCAAGGCGGCTTCGGCATTGCCGCCGACGGCCTCGCAAGCGGCCATGACGAGCAGCGGGCGCAGGCGCTTGCCGCCGTCGAGCACGGCATAACGCATGGCATCGCCCAGGCCCGCGGGTGCGGGCGAATCGGTGGGGCAGGCCACCCAGCGGGACAGCGCTTGTTCGACGGTGGCAAGCTGCCTTGCGCTCCAGTCGCTCAAAGTGAACAGGGGCAGTTTTTCAGGGGCGTTCAATCGGGGTCTCTGGTTGTGTCTGGGTCATCGGGCGCCTGGAGGGTGGCTCGCGCCCCTACTCCTGCACCCAGGGCTTGAGTTCCGTGCCTTCCAGCACCTTGATCTGGGTTTCCACGGCCTCGAGCTTGTCGCGGCAAAACTTGAGCAGTTGCGCGCCGCGCTGGTAGCCGGTCAGCAACTGGTCCAGCGGCAGCTGGCCGGACTCCAGGCTGTCGACCAGTTCCTCGAGTTCCTGCAGGGCCGCCTCGTAGCTGGCGGGCAGCGCAGCGGCGGCGGGCGTGGGAGAGGCGGAGGATGAAGCGCTTTTGGCCATGGTTCTTTGGATGAAGGCCTTGATTTTAGGCCGTTGCTGACGGATTGCAGGCCCCGGCGTTCCGGGGTTGAAATTGCAATGTTCGCATTATCCGGCGGCGGCGCGCCAAGTCCCCGGATTTGCCCCGCACGGGTACAATTGATAACAGTTCTCGATAACAACGGCATCGCCGCCGCGGGATACCCGGCCTTGTTTTCATCCGTGGGCTGTCGCTCAGCCTGCTTCCCTCGTTTGTCAACTGCCTCCAAGCCTCGCGCGGCGGCATGTTCACCGAAATTTGCATGTCTGATCTCAGCCTTCGTCTCCTGCAGGCCACCAGCCAGCTCCCGATCTCCAGCTACTTTGACGCGGGCCTGTACCAGCGGGAGCAGCAAAAGCTGTTCGCGCGCGGGCCGCGCTACCTGGGCCATGAACTGGCGGTGCCCAACCTGGGCGACTACTACGCGCTGCCGCACGAAGGCGAAGGCCGCGCGCTGGTGCGCAATGCCTCGGGCATAGAGCTGATCTCCAACGTCTGCCGGCACCGGCAGTCGACCATGCTGCAGGGGCGCGGCAACACCGGCAGCAACATCGTCTGCCCGCTGCACCGCTGGACCTACAACACCTCGGGCGAACTCATAGGCGCGCCGCACTTCGAGATCGACCCCTGCCTGAACCTGAACCGCTACAAGACCACCACCTGGAACGGCCTGGTGTTCGAGGACAACGGCCGCGACGTCGCGGCCGAGATGTCGCAGCTGGCGACGTACGCCGATCTCGACTTTTCCGGCTACCAGCTCGACAAGGTGCACCTGCACGAGTGCAACTACAACTGGAAGACCTTTATCGAGGTCTACCTCGAGGACTACCACGTCGGCCCCTTCCACCCCGGGCTGGGCGGCTTCGTCACCACCGACGACCTGCGCTGGCAGCTGGAGGCCGACTACTCGGTGCAGACGGTGGGCGTGTCCGACAAGCTCGGCAAGCCCGGCACCGACACCTACAAAAAATGGCACGACGTGGTGCTGCAGTACCGCAAAGGCGTGCCGCCCAAGTACGGCGCGATCTGGCTCACCTACTACCCGCACGTGATGGTCGAGTGGTACCCGCACGTGCTGGTGGTCAGCACGCTGCATCCGCGGGGCCCGGACAAGACGCTCAATGTGGTGGAGTTTTTCTACCCCGAGGAAATCTGCGCCTTCGAGCGCGAGTTCATCGAGGCGCAGCAGGCGGCCTATATGGAAACCTGCGTCGAAGACGATGAAATCGCCCTGCGCATGGACGCCGGCCGCAAGGCCTTGCTGCTGCGCGGCGACAACGAGTTCGGCCCTTACCAAAGCCCCATGGAAGACGGCATGCAGCACTTTCACGAGTGGTACCGCCGCGAGATGGGCGCCAGCAAAACCACACAGATGATCTGACCGTGCACCTGTGCATATGATGGCTGCAGTCCCGCGTGCTCGTGGGGCGGCAGCCATTTTTCATTCCACCCTCTTCTTCCCCTAAAGCCCACTACCCCGCCATGCAAGCCGTCTGGATGATTTTTTCCTCGTTCATGTTTGCAACCATGGGGGTCTGCGTCAAGTACGCGTCCGAGCACTTCAACAGCGCCGAGCTGGTGTTCTACCGCGGCATCCTGGGCATCGTCTTCATGGCGGCCTACGCCCGTGCACGCGGCATCACCCTGGGCACCCGCTACCCGGCCATGCACGCCTGGCGCAGCGTGATCGGCGTGATGTCGCTGTCGGCCTGGTTTTACGCGATCGCCCATTTGCCGCTGGCCACCGCCATGACGCTCAACTACATGAGCAGCGTGTGGATCGCGGCCTTCCTGGTCGGTGGCGCGCTGATGCTGGGCAAGGCCGGCCAGAAAGGACCCAGCCAGGGGCCCCTGGTGATGGCCATTCTTGCCAGTTTCATCGGTGTGGTCATGCTGCTGCGCCCGGCCATAGACCAGAACCAGACTTTCGCCGGCCTGGTGGGCCTGATGTCGGGCCTGGGCGCCGCCTTTGCCTATATGCAGGTCATGGCGATCTCGCGCATGGGCGAACCCGAAACCCGCACCGTGTTTTACTTTGCCGTAGGAACGGCGGTGGCCGGCGCGCTGGGTATGGCGATCATGGGCGTGACGCCCTGGAACTGGCAGCACGCGCTGTGGCTGCCGCCCATCGGCATCCTGGCCTCGCTGGGCCAGATGGCCATGACCAGGGCCTACTCCATGTCGGAAAACCACGGCGGCACGCTGATGGTGGCCAACCTGCAATATTCAGGGATTGTGTTCGCTGCCCTCTACAGCCTGATCGTGTTTGGCGACAATATTCCCCTGATCGGCTGGGCCGGCATGGCCCTCATCATCGTGAGCGCGATTGCAGCAACGGTTTTACGCGCCCGCGCCGCACCGAATGCACCCGCTGAAGAGCATTAAGGAGCAAAAAATGAGCTACACCACCCTGATTTCCGCCGAGCAACTGCAAGCCCTGGTCGCATCCGCAAAGCCGCTGCGCATCTTCGACTGCACCTTTGACCTGATGAAGCCTAACGCCGGCCAGGAGCAATACCTGGCCTCGCACATCCCCGGCGCCGTGTATGCCAACCTGGACACCGCGCTGAGCGCCAAGCACGGTGTACCGGGCGCCCACGGGGTGATCACCGCCAGCGGCGCCGACGCGCCCGCATCCGGCGGGCGCCACCCGCTGCCCAATCGCGAGAAGTTCGCCACCTGGCTTTCCAGCGTCGGTTTTGCCAACGACATGCAGGCCGTTGTCTACGACCGCAACGGCGCCAACTACTGCGGGCGCCTCTGGTGGATGCTCAAATGGGCCGGCCATGAAAACGTCGCCGTGCTCGACGGCGGGCTGCAGGCCTGGCAGGCGGCGGGCGGCGCGGTGAACAGCGGCGAGGAACCCGCGCATTTCCAGGCCAGCTTCCTGCTGGCGCCGGCCAAAGCCGCGCTGGTGTCGGCCGATACCGTGGCCGGGCAACTCGGCCGCCCGGCCCAGACCCTGATCGATGCACGTGCCACGCCGCGCTTCAAGGGCGAGGTGGAGCCGCTGGACCCGGTGGCGGGCCACATCCCCGGAGCCCTGAACCGGCCTTTCAGCCAGAACATGGCGCCTGACGGCAAGTTCAAGCCGGCCGCGCAGCTCAAGGCCGAGTTTGAAACCCTGCTGGCCGGGCGCGAGCCGGCGAGTGTGGTGCACCACTGCGGCAGCGGCGTCAGCGCCGTGCCCAACCTGATCGCGATGGAGGTCGCCGGCCTGGGCCGGACCGGCCTGTACGCCGGCAGCTGGAGCGACTGGTGCAGCGACCCGCAGCGCCCGGTGGCGCAGGGCTAGAGCCCTACTCCTTCGAGGCGATCCGTTCACGCAAAAAAAAGCCACCCGGCCTTCAGCCTGGTGGCTTTTTTTGAGCCCGCGAGGGGCCCATGGCAATCCGCTTTATTTGGTGCCGCCGCTGGCCGGCGTGCCGGGTGCCGTCGAACCCGAGTTCGAGACAGCCGCGCTGGACTCCGGCGTCGGCATGGGGCTGGTGCTGCTTGAGCTGGAACCGGATGAACCCGCCGAACCACCGCTGGTGGAAGGCGTGGACGGTGTGGAGGGCGTTGAAGACGTTGCGCCGGTGTCCTCCACTTTTTTCCCGCAAGCGCCCAGCGCCAGCAGGGCGGCCAGGGCAAGGGCCGTTGCGGCAGCGGGTTTGAATTTGGATGCGTGCATGTCTGTTCCTTTTATGAAAAATGAAAAGTGAAAATCAAAGGTGAAGCTCAATCTGTCGATCGGCGGATATTTGGCTGAACGCCAGCCAGACACCAATTTAGCGGCGTCTTGCGGGTATGCCCCATGAGACAGCGTCCCACAGGGCTGTAGGGGTTTTTCGACGAGTGCGAGCCTGTGGGCCCGGGTCTTCAGTGCGCGCGACCGTGGCCCGTCAGGCGTATGCGCTTGTGCGGGTTGTCCAGCCGTGCACCCGAGGTAGGTCCGGCGCCGCGGCTGCTTCTGGAGCCGTTGTCCGGCCTGTCCCCCACCTGGCCTTTGGAAGGGCTGGGCTCTGGTTTGTGGGCGTGAAGGGTGTTGCTGCTTTTCATGGGGGTCTCCTTGGCTTGCAGGCACCGGCTTTCCGGACGGTCCGCCGCGCCTGCTGTCATGGGAATCCTGGGATCCGTTCAATTCACTTTAAAAGCCGTGCGGCGCGGCAGTTGTAGGCAATGCCTGCCCATGGCGTAGGAAAAAACCTACAAAACCCCGCCGGCCTGGGCGATGGGCCGTGCCGGCGAGCGAACATGCTCGGGCCGCACGCCGACGCCTACCGCATAGGCCGGCAGCGCCTGCAGCAGCGGCCAGCGGCGCATCAGCCGCAAAGGCCAGGGCAGGGCCATGGGCGGTGCCTCGGTGCCGCGCGCCGCCAGCACCGGGCTGAGCAGGCGGTTCTGGATGGCCACCTGGGCCGCCTGCGTGAGGCGCGTCGGCAACAGGCGCCGCTTTTCCACCTGCGCCAGGAAAGGCGTCAGGGCCGCCGTGCCCACGCGCGCATCGGCCAGCGGCGCGGCCAGCGCGTTGGCCGCCGCCACCGCATCCTGCACCGCCAGGTTGATGCCGACGCCGCCCACCGGCGACATGGCATGGGCCGCGTCGCCTATGCACAGCAGGCCGGGCTTGTACCAGCGCTCCAGCCGGTCCACCGTCACGCTCAGCAGCTTGACGTCGTCCCAGCTCGCCAGCGCATCCATGCGGCCCGCGAACAGCGGCGCCACTTTCACCATGTCGGCCTTGAAGGCCTCCAGCCCGCGTTCGCGCACCACCTCAATGCCGCCCTTGGGAATCACATAGGCGCACTGCCAGTAGCTGCCGCGGTCAATCATGGCCAGGAAGATGCCGGTGGTGATGCGCCCGCCCGTGGTGGAAGGGTCGCCGGGCAGCTTGGGCAGGCGCATCCACAGCACGTCGATGGGCGCGCCGAGGTCGCGCACCACCAGCCCGGCGGAGGCGCGCACCGTCGAGCGCCGGCCGTCGGCGCCTATGACCAGGTCCGCCCTCACCTGCAAGGGACCGTTCGGCGTCATGACCCGCACGCCCGTGACGCTGCCGCCCTCCTCGGTCACGCCGGTGACCTCGGCGTTCTGCAGCAGGCGGAAGCCGGGAAACACTTCAGCCTCGTCGCGCACGAAATCGAGAAACTCCCACTGCGGCATCATCGCGATGAACTGGCAGCGTATGCGCAGGCGCTTGAAGCTGGCCAGCACCACTTCCGTGTCGCCGACCACCGCACGCAGTTCGCTGACCTCGTCATGCGGGCGCGCCAGGAATTTGCCCAGCAGGCCCAGTTCGTGGATCACCTGAAGCGTGGACGGATGCACCGTGTCGCCGCGGAAGTCGCGCAGGAAGTCGGCGTGCTTTTCAAGCACCAGCACCTCCACACCGGCGCGCGCCAGCAGCAGGCCCAGCATCATGCCGGCCGGGCCGCCGCCGGCAATGCAGCAGCGAACATTGAGAATTTCGGCCATGGTGTCTCCTGCAGAGGGGGAAGCTCCCGACCTTATAGAAGCTTGCCCACCGGCGCAAACCGCACGGCGGCGGTGCTCCCTAACGCGCGGCGTTGCCGGTGCTGTTGTTCGGGCTGCTGTTTTTGCTGCCGCCGGGCGTGGCGATGCTGCCAAGCTGGCTGGCGGGCAGGCCACCGTTGGTCGTCACGCCGCTGGCAGGGCTGGCAGGGCTGGAGGCGCCGGCCGCGGGAGCTGCCGGCGCAGCACCTGCGGGCGTACCTGCCGCGCCGCTATTGCCTTCCTTGCCGCAAGCGCTCAGGCCCAACACCAGTGCCAGTGTCATGACCAGCGCACCGGGCGCCGAATGGAAGTGTTGCATCCATCGCCTCATGATTCTCCTTTGCGGACTGCTTGAATGCCGTCCCTCAATGCCCCGGCGGCGGCTGGATCGGCGCCGGCTCCCGGGTTGCACCGCCGCTAACGCCTTGCAGCACGCTGTCAAGGTCGTGGTTGTGGCCGTCATCACCGGCCTGCTGGGCTGGATGGGTGTGGTGAGGGTGCTTGGGACTGGTCTCGGGAAATGGCTTGACGACGGGCTGGTGCAGCAGCTCGGCGCCCTCGGGGCTGGTGTCTATCGGCATGTCGGTTCTCCTTGTAGCAGTCAAACCCTGCAGGAAACCGGAACGGGTGTCCCTCCTGCATTGCGCATTTCCTGTTGCGCTTTATGACACTACACCGGTTTCGATTTCATTGCCGACGGCGCTTTTCCCGCCTATTTCAGCGTCATTGGCATGGGTGTGGTCTGCACCTCGCCCGGGTCCGGCGGCGTGTCCAGGGGCGGCAGCGGCTCAGGCGGCGGAACGTTGGGGTTGGTGGCCATCGCTACTTTTCCTTCTTCCCGATGTTCCCGGCCTTACGCGGCAGGTCCCGGATCATGGCTTCGCCTTTTTTGTCGCGGCCGTCGGATGGCAGGTCGTCTTCGAGCGTCGGTTCGGGCTCTTCATTGCCCGCGCGCTTGCGAGTGCCGGACCGCGGCTGCGCTGCTTCGGCTTTATCGGCAGGCGCCTTGGCCTTGGTGATCTGCGTCGGTTCGGCCGGCAAGGTGTGCGCCGGTTCGTCAGGCGACCCCGCGCCCAGCGGAACGCCGCCGTCGGGCGAATGGCTGCGTCGGGTGTTCATCACAGCAAACCCACCATCATGAGCGGCATGTCGTGGATCGCCAGCGCAGCGGCGGCCGCCATGCTGGCGAAAACCGTGATGAAAAACGCGATATAGGCTGCGGCACGTGTGCGGCGGACAAGCCGCGGCTTGTGCTGCGATGTCTTGCGGAAGGGCTCACCGGCGCCGAAAGCGGTCGACGGGCGGAAGGCACTGGAAACCGTGCTGGGTTCTGAATGGAAGTTCATGGCGGGCCTACCTTTGCACAATGGAACGGGGCATTGGGAGAATCTTTGCTTTATCTTCCCTCTCCGCCCCAGCCCGCCCTATAGGCCGCCAAGCCCAGACCTTGTCAGGCGCCGTCTGACAGTGGCGCCGCCCAGCTTCAGTGGTTGTGCGCCAGCCCGCTGATCAGGGTAACCAGGCCTATGCCTATGGCCAGCCAGGCGATTTGCGCCACGGTTTCGCGGGCGGTCACGCGTTTTTGCAGTTGCGGGATCAAATCGGCCAGCGCGACATAGATAAAGCTGCTCGAAGCCATGATCAGGAAAAACGGCAGGTAGTCGTAGAGTTGGTCGACCAGCGCATAACCTGCCACACCGCCCAGCGCGGTGACGGCGCCTGCCAGCGAAACCTTGACGAGGGCGGCGCGCCGGTTGTCCGAGGTCTGGCGCAGCACCACCAGGTCGCCCATGTGGTGGGGGACCTCATGCACCAGCACCGCCAGCGAGGCGACGATGCCCAGCCGCAGGTCGGCCATAAAGGCCGAGGCGATCAGGATGCCATCGCCGAAGGCATGCACGCTGTCGCCGGCCAGCACGGCCCAGCCGCCGGCTTTTCTCTCGCCATGCTCATGGCCATGGTGGCCGTGGTGGCTGTGCGCGGTATGAACGTGCCCGGTATGGTCATGCTGCGCATGCGCCGCCGCTTCGGGGCCGTGGTGCTCGCCGCCGTGGTGCTCATGGCCGTGGTGCCAAAGCTCGGCCTTGTCGAGCAGGAAGAAGAACACCAGCCCCACCAGCAAGGTGGCGAACAGCTCCTTGGCGCCGGCCTGGCTCTCGAAAGCCTCAGGCAGCAGGTGCATGAAAGCCGTGGCCAGCAAGGCGCCGGCGGCCAAGCTCAGCATGTGCTGCGTGTAACGGGCCAGCACGCCAAAGCTCAGCAAAGCCGCCAGCCACACGCTGCCGATGCCGGCGGCCAGGGTTCCCATCAAGATTGCTAGCAAAGTCATAGCTGCATATGCCCGTATTGACTGGGCCAAAGCCCAAAATGATTAGCCCACGTCTGCCGGGACAAGCCCGGAGGTTACACCACAGACAACAAAACCCCGGGCGCGGCATTCAATGCCAGCGGGCCGGGGTTGTTTTTATCTTATCGTGGCTGTCAAGCCCCCACGCTCCCCCACTGCGTGTGGGTCGCTGCCCCCCGAGGGGGCCGCCCGCCTGTGGCCCGGCAAAGCCGGTTCCACGGCTCATGCTGGGTTGAAGAATTCTTTGGACACTACCAGTGGGGGCCGCGGGACTGGCTTTGCCAGACCGCAGGCGCCGCCCCCTCGAGGGGGGAACAGGCTACACGCAGTGAGCCTGGACGGGGGTGCTTTTTAACCCACGCCGTGGGTTTTAAACCATTCCAGTGCGCGCTTGAAGCCGTCGTCCGCAGCATCCTTGCGATAGCTTGGGCGGTAGTCGGCGTGGAAGGCATGGGGCGCTTGCGGGTAGACCACAAATTCAGAAGCGGCCGCAGCCTTGTTGCCCTTGGCGCCGGCTTCGGCCAGCGCGTCCTTCATCTGGTTGACGGTGGTCAGCGGGATGCCGCCGTCCTGGCCGCCGTACAGACCGAGCACCGGGGCCTTCAGGCCCGCCGCCAGATCCAGCGGGTGCTTGGGCGTCAGGGCCGAGGGCTGGCCGACCAGGCGGCCGTACCAGGCCACACCGGCCTTGACGTTCTTGCTCTGCTCGGCATACAGCCAGGTGATGCGGCCGCCCCAGCAAAAGCCGGTGATGCCGACCTTTTTGGTGTTTCCGCCGTTGGCGCCTGCCCACTTCACCGCGCCGTCCAGGTCGGCCATGACCTGCGCGTCGGGCACTTTGGAGACGACTTCTGCCTGGAGCTTGGCAATCTCGTTATAGGTGCTGGGGTCGCCCTGGCGCGCATAGAGTTCGGGGGCAATGGCAAGGTAGCCGGCCTTGGCGAAGCGCCGCGCGGTGTCGGCGATGTATTCGTGCACGCCGAAGATTTCCTGGATCACCAGCACCACCGGCAGGTTGGTCTTGCCGGCCGGTGCCGCGAAAAACGCGGGCACCTTGAAGCCATTGACCTCGTAGGTGGTTTCGCCGGTCTTCAGGCCTTGTGACGACGTCTTGATGGCGGTCTGCGCCATGATGGGCATGGCGGTGGCGGCATACCCGACCCCCAGGGCCGTCTTGAGCGCGGTGCGGCGGCTGGCGCCGGCTTCGGTGGAGCGCCCGGGCAGCAGAGCGTCGAAGTCTTTTTTCTGGTCGTGTTCAAGCATGGCGGTTTCCTCGGTTGGTTGTTGGAGGGGAAAAGGCGAAGGAGGCGAAAGGAGGCAAGCTGTCGGAGTCTATGCGGCCTCGGAAGTTCTTGCCACCGCGGGGCGATGACACGGTGTTTTCCCTTGCCCCTCGCCCTCCCTGCCAGTGCCAGTCCTCAGACGATCTTGACGCTGAGCTCCGGCAGGCCGTCGATGTGGCATTCAATGACGTCGCCCTTGACCACCGGGCCGACGTTCTCGGGCGTGCCCGAATAGATGATGTCGCCGGGAAACAGCTCAAAGGCCTCGGACAGCTTGGAGATCTGCTCGGCCACCGACCAGATCATGTGGTTCAGCGTGGCCTGCTGCTTGACCTGGCCGTTGACCTTGAGCCAGATCGCGCCCTTGGTGTAATGGCCGGTCTGCGCGACCTTGTGGATGGGGCCTATGGGCGCCGAGCGGTCAAAGCTCTTGCCGATTTCCCAGGGTTTTTTCTGGTCGCCCATGCCGCGCTGCAGGTCGCGCCGCGTCATGTCCAGGCCCAGCGCATAGCCGTAGACCATGTCCAGCGCCTTGTCCATCGGGATGTTGCGTCCGCCCTTGGCGAGCGCCGCCACCAGTTCCACTTCGTAGTGGTAGTTCTTGGTCAGCGTGGGATAGGGATGGTCGGCGACCTTCCCGGGTGGCACCACCTGGATGGCGTCCGTCGGCTTCTGGAAGAAGAAAGGCGGCTCGCGGCTCGGATCGGAGCCCATCTCGATCGCATGGGCCGCGTAGTTGCGGCCTATGCAGTAGATGCGGCGCACCGGGAACATCTCGCTGCTGCCCGCAATGGGGATGTAGGTCCCGGCCACACCGAAGGGCGTGGCCGGCGCATTGGCCGCCGTGCCGGGCGTGGCGCAGCCGACGACGGCGCCTGTCGCCATCAGGGCGCCGGTTTGCAGAATTCCGCGTTTGCTCATGTCTGGTTTGGTCATGTATGTCTCCTGGGATTGATGAAAGCTGGAGCTTGTTGTCAGCGTGTTTTTTTCTCCAACCATCGAGCTTAGGGCGGACAAGGGTCATGCGGGCGGACGCAATTACGCATTTACCGGACGATTCAATGCAGCGGTGTTGCGCCGCAGCAGGCTCAAGCACCGGAAATTTTTGCGCGTACGCTGTCGCGGTAAGCCTTGGGTGTCTGGCCGAAACGCTGGCGGAAGCGCCGCGCGAAATAGGCCTCGTCGGCAAAACCCGAGGCATGGGCGATGCTCGCGATGCGCTGGCTGCTGTGCGCCAGTTGCTCCTGCGCGAACTCCAGGCGCCGCTCGGTCACCAGGTCGGTGAAGGTCTTGCCGGTTTCCTTCTTTAAAAGGTGTGCGAGGTAATTGGGCGACAGGAAGGCAGCCGCCGCCGCGTCGGCCAGCGTGACCTCGCCGGCCAGGTGATCGCGGATGTAGCGCACCGCGCGCTGCAGGCTGGCGCGCCGGCTGCCCTGCTGCGCCTGGCTGGCCGAAAAGCGCAGCAGGTCGGCCTCGTACTTGCGGCAGACCAGGCCTATCAGCTGCAGCATCAGGCCGCGGATCATCTCGATGGAACCGAAGCGGCGATGTGCGTTTTCAAAGGCGAGCTTTTCGAGCAGCACCTCGATCTCGGGAAATTCGTCCTCGGAAAATTGGAAATCGGCGTATTCCTGGAACAGGAAGGGCGCCAGTTCGGGCGCACGGCTCAAGGGAACATCTTCCAGGTCCAGCGGGTCCACGTCCAGCCCCGGGCGCAGGAACTGCTGCGACATATTGATGATGACGTAGCGCGAACCCTCGGGGTGCGGGATGACGTGTACGCGGTAAGGCAGGATAAAACTCAGGTAGCCGCGCCGGAAAGGCCGCACCGTGCCGGCCACGTTCTGCTCGGTGTCGCCCTGCAGGCTGATCTGGATCTGGAAATACTCGTGCCGGTGCGGGCGCACCAGCGGCGGCCGCACCAGCTGGGACCGGATGTCGAAGTCCAGGTGGTCGGCCCGCTCGGACATACCGTAGGTCTTGATGTCTGTCATGCGCCGTATTCTCAGGCCTGCCCTTCCCCACCCCTTCCCACCCCCTTCTCCATCGTTGTTTCTTTTCCTCATTGGAGGTTTCTGTCTTGACAGAAATTACAGACAGCATATAGTCGGAGCCATGGAACTCAGCCCCGTCGCCCGCAAATTTGTCGTCCACTGGGGAGAAATGGGCACCGCCTGGGGCGTCAACCGCACCGTCTCGCAAATCCATGCCCTGCTCTTTTTCCACGGCCGCCCGCTGCATGCCGAAGACATCGCCGACACGCTGGCCGTGGCGCGCTCCAACGTCAGCACCAGCCTCAAAGAGCTGCTGAACTGGAACCTGATACGCGCCACCCATGTGCTGGGCGACAGGCGCGACTATTACGAAACCTCGCTCGACGTCTGGGAGCTGTTCCGCACCGTGGTGCGCGAGCGCAAGGAGCGCGAATACGACCCGACGGTGCGCATGCTGCGCGAGCTCGTAAAAGACCAAGGTTTCGAGGCAGAGCCCGCCGACGCGCAGGATCGCGTGCGCGAAACCCTGAGGCTGATGGAATCGCTGGGCCTGTGGGCCGATGAGATGCTGCGCCTGTCGCCCAACACCCTCGAAAAAGTGCTACGCATGGGCGCCAGCGTGCAGAAATTCGTGCGCGGCGACAGCGATGCCAAACCCATGGACCCTTCGGAGTTGCTGCCGCCCACCTTCTGAAAGGCCGGTGGCTTTTTTTTGGATATTGATTTCTGTTTGTACTGAAATTTCTAAAGGAGAGAAATATGACTGCAATCCATAACACCGCCAGCTTGGGCAACAGAGGTAGCAGAGGCAACGCGGGCAATGCCGGCAACACCCGCTACGACAGCTTCAAGGCCACCATGGATCCGGCCATCTATCCGCTGACCCTGTACTACGAATCGGCCTGCCCGCTTTGCAATGCCGAGATGAGCAACCTGATGCTGCGCAACACCGAAGGCCATCTGCGCTTTGCCGACGTCTCGGCGCCGGATTTTGCCGACCTGCCGGAGGGCGCCACGATGCAGGACCTGCTGGCGCTGATCCATGCGCGCACGGCCGACGGCCGGGTGCTCAAGGGCGTGGAAGTGTTCCGGCTGGCCTACGAAGCCGTCGGCCTGGGCTGGGTCAGCGGCGCCATGCGTTTGCCGCTGCTGCGCCCGCTCGCCGAGTGGGGCTACCCGGTGCTGGCGCGCAATCGCCACCGCATCCCGCGCGGGCTGGTGCGGCTGATGTTTGAAGGCGCCGTGCGCCGCGCCGCCGAACGCTCGGCCGCCGCGCGTTGCGATTCCGCCAGCTGCCAACGCTAAGCCCATCACCGCAATCAGATCACGTCAAGCAAGTCACGTTCAACAAGGAAAGGAACGCCGCCATGAATGCCAATCTCGATGCCAACCTGTTTTTTGTCTCGCTGCTGATCGCGCTGGCCGGGCCCATCATCGCCATCAGCTACCTCAAGCCCATACTCCACAAGGTGCTGCGCATGCTGTGCGACGCGGACGGCGGCGCGGAGTTCTGGATACGCTGCGCCTACCTGCTGGCGGTGTCGGGCACCCTGCTGCTGATGCTGAGCTTCGGCGAATTCAGCGACCGCAGCAACCTGGTCGACGCGGTGCGCCGCTCGCTGGGGCTGGTGATGGCGGGCGTGTTCCTCACCGTGGCCATCATTTCGCGCAACGTCTGGACGCAGGTGCGGCAATGGGTCGCCGCGCGGGAACTGGCCGCCCACGTGCAGGGCGCCCGCCCCGTCGCGCCGGCTGCAGCTGTGGTTGCCACAGCCGATGCACGCTGAGGCCATCGGCAGGATTCAAAGCTGAAAACACCCCAGACGGAGGAAAAAATGCTCACCACAACCCCTGCTGTCCACCACACCACCTCTGCGGCAACCACGGGCAAGGAAGCCCGGCTGGCGGACATCAGGTCGTATTACAACGCCGTGGCCAATGACTACCGCGCCTGGAGCCCCGGCATGAACATGCACTTCGGCTACTGGTCCTGGAAGGTCAACCCCCTGGCCCGCGAAGCCATGCTTGAGCGCATGAACCGGGAAGTGCTGCACCGGCTGGCCCTGCCAGGCAGCGGCGCCGTCCTGCTGGCCGACCTGGGCTGCGGCGCGGGCGCCACGGCCAGGTCCATCGTCAAAAACCGCAGGCACAGCACCGTGGACGCCGTCACACTGGTGGCGCGGCAAATCGTCCAGGGCGTTGAGCTCAACCAGGCCGCGGCCTTGCCCAACCAGGTCCGCTTCCACCTGGCCGACTATGTCGACACCGGCCTGCGTGCCGGCGCGTACGACGGCGTTTACGCCCTTGAAAGTTCCTGCCATGCAGCGGGGGCGGATAAACGCGCTTTGGTGCGTGAGGCGGCGCGCCTGCTGCGGCCCGGCGGCACGCTGGTGATTGCCGATGCATTGCGGCGCAACAGCAAGCCTTTGCCCGGTTTCATGGAGCGGATCTACAGGCTGTGGTGCCATCACTGGGCGGTCAACGAACTGGCCGAGAAACAGGCACTGCACGCCGCGCTGGCCAGCCAGGGGTTCACCGAAATCCATTTTCAGGACATCAGCCTGCGCCTGGCGCCCAGCGCCTTGCAGATCCCGCTGTTCGCCACACGCTTTGCCTTGCGTGAACTCTGGCGGGCCCGCTTTCGCCTGTCGCCGCTGCGCCGCGGCCACATCGTGGCGTCGTATGCCGCCTTCCTGCTGGGCGCGTGGCTGCCTGGGTTTGGCTATTACATGATCACCGCCCGCAAGCCGATGGCCGGCGGCACGTCGCACTAACATCGCCCACACCATCATGACCCCAGATAATCAAGCCGCACCATCAAGCCCCGCCGCGCAAGGCAAGGCCGTTGCCGCAAAAGAAGAGACCGCACCACCGCAAGGCATGCCGTTTTCAGGCTGGGCGCCTTTTATGGCCGGAGCGTTGAGCGGGCTTCTTCTGCGCCTGATGTTTTCCGGTGCAGCGGGGAGCGCGCTGTCAGCCATGGCGGGTGGTTTTGTCTGGTTTGCCCCCATCGCGGTAGGCGCCATCACGGTGTATGCGGCCGAGCGGCAAAAGCGCAGAAGCTTTTCCTACTACCTCTTCGCACCGGCGCTGGCAACCTTCGTGTTTGTGCTCGGCAGCCTGGTCATCCTGATAGAAGGGCTGATCTGCGCCATCGTCATCCTGCCGATGTTCACCGTTCTCGGCATGTTCGGCGGCCTGGCCATGGGGTTTGTTTGCCGGCTGACCAACTGGCCAAAGCAGGCGGTCTACAGCATTGCCGCCTTGCCGCTGCTGGTGGCGATGGCATTTCCCCAAAACCAGGTGCAGCGCATAGGCAGCGTGGAACGGAGTGTTCTCATACAGGCAACGTCAGCTGAAGTGTGGCAACAGATCAACAACGCACGCGATATCGCACCAGCTGAGGTGCAACATGCGTGGGCCTACCGGATCGGCGTTCCGCTTCCGGTCAGCGGCATCACGGCCAACACGGCCGAAGGCCCCATCCGCAAGAGCACCTGGGGCAAAGGCGTTCATTTCGACGAGGTGATACGCCAGTGGGAGCCGCAACGCCATGTGCGCTGGACTTACCGTTTTGCAGACGATTCATTTCCCGCAGGCGCGCTGGACGACCACGTGAAAGTGGGCGGCGCCTATTTCGACTTGCGCGACACCGCTTACACGCTGACGCCTGAAGAAGGCGGCACACGCCTGCACATTCGCGTGAGCTATCGCATCAGCACGGATTTCGACGCCTATGCGAACTGGGTTGCCCAACGCCTTTTGGGAAATTTTTCGGAAGTGATCCTGGACATGTACAAGGCACGCAGTGAACATAGCGGGAACGAGGCGCTGTCTTGATGCCTGCCGGTCGATCACCTGCCCGTACTTGCACGCCGGCTGGATGCTGTCGCGCCGGAATGGACGGTAGTGCGTGTGCTGGGATCGACGACAACTAGCGCGCCAGAACAGCGGGCCCAGCGTGCTGCATGACCACCGCACGCACGCCATCAACGACCTTTGCCATGCGACGGTAATCCAGCCGGTCCGCTGTGTCCTGCGGCGTGTGATAAGCCTTGTTCCTGTAGAAAGCCGTGTCGGTGACCATCATTCCGACATAGCCTTCATTCCAGTAATTGAGGTGGTCCGAGAAATCGACCCCCACCACAAACCCCGGCGCATTGATCGAGTACACCGGCAGGTCGGAGGCCGATTTCATCGCCGCCTTCACCTGGCGCGCGACGTCGCCGTCCTGGTAGAAGCCCACCAGTGAGATGAAATTCCCGGTGGTCGGGTAGATCGCATTGAGAAGCCGCACGGGATGGTCCTGGCTTCCCGGCTCGTCACTGAAATAACCGATGCACTCCAGCGACAACATGAGGGTCGCGCGCTTGCCGGATTCAGTGAGCGATCGTGCATGGACGGCGCTGCCCATATAAGGTGTGCGGAAAAACGGAGGCTCTTCATTCGTGTAGACCACCAGCTCCACCCGCTGGCGGAAAGTTTGCCCCTTGAGCAGCCGCGCCAATTCAACGAGGCCCGCCACACCGCTGGCGTTGTCGTCCGCGCCGGGCTGCTCGCCTGCCACGTCATAGTGGGCGCCCACCACCATCACCTCTGGCGTATCGGGGCCCAGCTTCACGACCAGGTTGCGGTAGGGCCGGCCTTCGGCGGAGAAGCGCTGGCTCTCGACCTTGAGGCCCAGCCCGGCAAGCTGCGACTCCAGATACACGGCAGCGCCTTCCAGCCGGATTTTGTTGTCAAAAGTGCGATCCGCAAAATCGGTGGAAAGTTTGCGGACCCCTTGCTCCAGCCTGGCAGCGGAGGCGGTTTGCGCTGCCGGCGCCGCTGTTTCACTGGCGGTCACAAAAGGCTGGGTCAATCTGTACCAGGCGTACCCTGCCGCGGCACCAGCCGCCAGCACGGCCATAGCGGTAAAGACGACGAAAATTTTCCGGGTTCTTCTCATAGATGGGCCCACGGCAAAGGGACTGGGGAAGCATTAATGTGCCTTGTCCCAGTTCGGCCCAACGCCGATTTCAAGGAACAGCGGCACATCAGCTGGTGCAAGGCGTTGTTCAACGCGTCCTCCGGAACGGTGCGCCACGGCGCGACCAGTGCGCCGCTGCAAACGCAGCTCCCAGCCCTGTGGCAAACAGCACAAAGCCCCAGAACAGGTACTTGCCCGCTTCGTCCGGGGCATGCCGCCGCACCCAGACTTCGTAATAGTCGCCCGGCTGCCCCGCGCTGACGGGCAGCAGAAGGTAGTAGGCCTTGCCGTCCTGCAGGTCATACAGGCCTTGTTGCACATAGTGGCCACCCATCGCATACAGGTTGAGGTTCGGGTCGGCCGGCCCGCCCTTTTTGCTGCGCCGCAGGCGCTCGCGCTTCCCCATGGCGTATGTCAGGCGCTCGGGGGTGAGCTCCATCAAGCCAGGCCCGAAGCGGGTATCGAATTGCCAGGACCAGTCCCGTGTCACGACGGCGATGGGCCCGTCGCCGGGGCGAATGTCCAAGGGCAGAACCAGCGGGATTTCGCCCATCTTGCTTTTCTGGTGATGGGCGAACTGCTCGCCGCCGGGCAGGCTGGTCACCGGTACGGCGCGAGGGTCCCGGGGACCCGAATGGACCAGGAGTTCGCCGCCCCACAGCGGCAGGTAGACCAGGTCGGCCAGCACCAGCGCCAAGCCCAGCAGGGCGACCACCACACCGGCCCGGGCGCAACGCCTGGCCGCAGGAAAGGACACCACCGTCAGTGCGCCTTGTCCCAGTTGGGCCCAATACCAATTTCAGCCAGCAGCGGCACTTTCAGGTCCGCCACGCCGGCCATCAGCCGCGGAATCTCGGTGCGCACCCATTCGACTTCGGCCTCGGGCACCTCGAACACCAGTTCGTCGTGCACCTGCATGATCATCTTGGTGGCGCGTTTCTCTTCATCGAGCACCTGCTGCACCTTGTTCATGCTGAGCTTGATCAGGTCGGCCGCCGTGCCTTGCATGGGCGCGTTGATGGCTTGCCGTTCCGCAGCCTTTTTGCGCGGGCCGTTGCCGCCGTTGATTTCCGACAGGTAGAGGCGCCGGCCGAACACGGTTTCGACGAAATGGTTTTCCTGGGCGAACACCACGGTCTGGTCCATGTAGTTCTTGACGCCGGGATAACGCTGGAAATATTTGTCAATATAGGCCGCCGCGGCCTTGGTTTCGATTCCGAGGTTGCGCGCCAGGCCGAAGCTGCTCATGCCATAGATCAGGCCGAAGTTGATGACCTTGGCATAGCGGCGCTGCTCGCTGCTGACCTGCTCCAGCGCCACGCCGAACACTTCGGCGGCCGTGGCGCGGTGCACGTCCAGGCCGTTGGTGAAGGCGCTGAGCAGCGCCTCGTCGCCGCTGATGTGGGCCATGATGCGCAGCTCGATCTGTGAATAGTCGGCGCTGGCGATCACGCTGCCGGCGGGCGCTATGAAGGCTTCGCGCACACGCCGGCCTTCCACGGTGCGGATCGGGATGTTCTGCAGGTTGGGGTCGTTGCTCGAAAGCCGCCCCGTGACCGCGACGGCCTGCGCGTAGTGGGTGTGCACGCGGCCCGTGCGCGGCAGTGCCAGCTGCGCGAGCTTGTCGGTGTAAGTGCCCTTGAGCTTGCTGAGCGAGCGGTGCTCGAGCAGCTTGGCGGGCAGCGGGTAGTCTTCGGCCAGTTTTTCGAGCACTTCTTCATCGGTGCTGCGCGCGCCGCTGGGGGTCTTCTTGATGACCGGCATGCCGAGCTTGTCGAAGAAAATCTCGCCCAGCTGCTTGGGGCTGCCCAGGTTGAAGGGCTGGCCGGCGATCTCATAGGCCTCGGCTTCCAGCTGGATGATGCGCTGGCCCAGTTCGTGGCTTTGCGCGGCCAGGGTGGGCGCATCGATCATGACGCCGTTGCGCTCGATGCGGTACAGCGTTTCGCTGCTTTGCATTTCCAGTTCGTAGATAAAACGCAGCTTCTCATTGGCCTGGATCTGTGGCCACAGCACACGGTGCACGTCCAGCGTCTGGTCGGAGTCTTCGCAGGAATACTCGGCGGCCTTGGCGATGTCGACCTGGTTGAACTTGATCTGGTGCGCACCCTTGCCGCACAGGTCTTCGTAGTTGATGCCGCTGCGGCCCACGTGCCGCTCGGCCAGGCTGGCCAGGCCGTGCGGCTTGGTCACTTCCAGCACATAGCTTTGCAGCATGGTGTCGTGCACATAACCCTGCACCTCGACGCCGTGGTTGGCGAACACGTGGCGGTCGTATTTGACGTGCTGGCCCAGCTTGGGTTTGGCCGGGTTTTCCAGCCAAGGCTTGAGGCGCGCCAGCACCTCGTCGCGCGGCAGTTGCGCGGGCGCATCGGGGTAGTCGTGTGTCAGCGGGATATAGGCCGCCTCGCCGGGTGTGACGCTGAAACTCAGGCCGACGATTTCAGCCAGCATTTCGTCGAGCGAGGTGGTTTCGGTGTCGAGCGCGACCAGTTCGGCCGCTTCGATCTTGGCCAGCCAGCGGTCGAAGGCCTCCCAGGTCAGCACCGTGTCGTAGTTCAGGTTGCTGGCGCGCTGGGCCGGCGCGGTGTCGGTGAGCGGTGCCTCGTCGAACAGGCCCGGCGAATCCGAACGGCCGCCTGAACCGCCGGGAGGCGGGGGCTGGTGCCGGCCTTCGGGCCCACCTATCAGTTCGGGCGGGGTGCTTTCAATCTCGATTTGTTTGACCAAGCCCTTGAAGCCGTACTTTTCATAAAAGGCTTTCAGGGCCTCGGTCTGCTGCCCGCCTATGGCAATTTCGTCCAGGGCCGGCAGGCCGGCGATGTAGTCATCCAGCTCGCAGTCCTTCTTGATGGTCAGCAGCTCACGGCCCTTGGGCAGCCAGTCCAGCGACTGGCGCAGGTTCTCGCCGACCACACCCTTGATTTCACCGGCACGCGCCACCAGCGCGTCCAGCGAGCCGTATTCGAGCAGCCACTTCACAGCAGTCTTCGGGCCGACCTTGGGCACGCCGGGCACATTGTCGACGGCGTCGCCGACCAGGGCCTGGTAATCGACCATCAGCCGCGGCGGTACGCCGAACTCCGCCTCGACCCCGGCCAGGTCGCGGCGACGGTCGTTCATGGTGTCGATGACGGTGATGTTTTCGTCGACCAGCTGGCTCAAGTCCTTGTCGCCGCTGGAGATGACGACTTCAATGCCCTGGGTGGACGCCAGGCAGGCCAGCGTGCCGATCACGTCGTCGGCCTCCACGCCGGGTACGTCCAGCACCTTCCAGCCCAGTAGGCGCACCACCTCGTGGATGGGCTCGACCTGGCTGCGCAGGTCGTCGGGCATGGGCGAGCGCTGCGCCTTGTACTCGGGATAAAGGGCGTCGCGGAAAGTCGGCCCCTTGGCGTCGAACACGCAGGCAGCGTAGTCGGCGCGCACGTCCTTGCGCAGCTTCTGCATCATGTTGACCATGCCGCGTATGGCGCCGGTGGCCGGGCTGGCCGGGTCGCCCGGGTTGGCGCGCAAATCGGGCATGGCGTGGAAGGCGCGATACAGGTAGCTGGAGCCGTCCACCAGCAGCAGCGTTTTTTTGTCGGTACTCATGGGGCCTGATTGTCGGGGATATCGGCCCGACCCTGCCGGGATCGGCGCAAGCGGCCGGCGCCGGTCCCGGCAAGGGCATTTCGCCTACACCGGCAGCCTCTTTATTACGACAGGCGGGGCTTTGTCGCCCGCCTCCCGCAGGCCTACAATGCAGGCATGAACCACGCTTTCCGCCTCCTTATCGCTGCTGCCGCAGCGCTGCCGCTGGCCGCGGCCATGGCCCAGGCACCCGCGCAGAACGCGGCGCCGCCCGCCAGGGCGGAGGCGCCCGCACCTACCCCCTCGGGACGGCCCGACCAGGCCATCAAGCGCATACGCACCGAGGATGCCGGCACCCGCATCGACGAGTTGCGCGTGGGCGGCGAAACCCAGCAGATCATCGTGCAACCCAAGACCGGCGGCGCGGCCTATGAGGTCAAACCGGCCGAAGGTGCCCGAGGCAGCGCACCGGGGTCGACCAGCAACGACACCAACGGTTCGCGCGTGTGGAACGTGCTGAAGTTCTGATCTTCGCCCCCCTTCCAGACACAATTCCAAGAATTCCAGGGTTCAGTTTCAGGCATGGCCGTATATACCGAAGTCTCGTTTGACGAGGCTGCAGCGTTCTTGAACGCCCTGAACCTGGGGCAGCTGCAAAACATCAAGGGTGCCGCGGGCGGCATCGAAAACACCAACTACTTTGTGGACACCGACCAGGGCCAGTACGTGCTGACCCTGTTCGAGCGCCTGAGCTTCGAACAGCTGCCGTTCTACCTGCACCTGATGCGGCACCTGGCGGCGCATGGGATCCCGGTGCCCGACCCGGCGGGTGATCCCAAAGGCAACATCCTGCACGAGCTCAAGGGCAAGCCCGCCTCGGKGGTCAGCAAGCTGCGCGGCCACAGCGAACTCGCGCCCAGCGCCGCGCACTGCGCCGGCGTGGGCGAGGCGCTGGCGCGCATGCACTTGGCGGGCCTGGACTATCCCCGGCGCCAGCCCAACCTGCGCGGCCTGGACTGGTGGAACGAGACGGTGCCGGTGGTGCTGCCCCACCTCACGCCCGAACAAAGCAGCCTCATCCTGGGCGAGCTGGCCTACCAGAACCACGTGGCGGCCTCGTCCGCCTGCGGCAGCCTGCCGCGCGGCGTGGTGCATGCCGACCTGTTTCGCGACAACGTGATGTTCGACGACGGCAAGCTCACCGGTTTTTTCGACTTTTACTTCGCCGGCTGCGACAGCTTTTTATTCGACCTCGCGGTGTGCCTCAACGACTGGTGCATAGACCTGGACACGGGCGCCAAAGACGAGGAGCGCTCCGCGGCTTTCGTGGCGGCCTACCAGGCGGTGCGCCCCCTGACCGCGCAGGAACGCCAGCTGCTGCCGGCCATGCAGCGCGCCGGCGCCCTGCGCTTCTGGCTGTCCCGGTTGTGGGATTTGCACCTGCCGCGCGAAGCCGCCGTGCTCAAGGCGCACGACCCCAGCCACTTCGAGCGTGTGCTGCGCGAGCGGCTTGCGCAACCTTACCTCCTATAGTTCTCATATCCCCGGCGAAGTGCATCTGCACCTCCGCCGGGCTGGATACACAGTCTTGCCGCATTGCCTGCCGCTTTAAGGCACACTGCCCCTGCAATCCCTGTCCGGTTCCACCCCGGCCACCCATTTCCCAAAGCCCCCGAAGTCCCGAAGACCATGAAACTCAACATCGTTCCCGCGAGCACCGGCATCACCTGGGTCAAGCTGGGCGTCAAAACCTTTTTGCAGCAGCCGCTGGCCATGTCGGGCCTGTTCTTCCTTTATATGGCGGTGGGAACGCTGCTGTCGCTGTTGCCGGTGCTGGGGCTGATCCTTGCGTTCATGATCGTGCCGGCCGCCACGCTGGGCCTGATGGCCGCCACGCAAGAAGCCCTCAAGGGCAAATTTCCCATGCCCACGGTGCTGGTCAGCGCTTTTCGCGCGGGCCGCCAGCGCATGCGCGCCATGCTGGTCCTGGGCGCGCTGTATGCCGCGGCCTGCCTGCTGCTCGTGATGGTCGTCCCCCTCCTGGTGGATGCGCCACCAGTACCGCCCGTCGCGCCCGCAACGGCCGAAGCCGGCCGCGACGCCATGCTGGCGCCACAGTTCCAGCTGACCATGCTGGTCACCATGCTGCTGTACCTGCCGATCTCGCTGCTGTTCTGGCATGCGCCTGCGCTGGTCCACTGGCACGGCATTTCGCCGGTCAAGAGCCTGTTTTTCAGCTTTGTCGCCTGCATACGCAACGCCGGCGCCTTCCTGATGTACGGCCTGGGCTGGTTCGGCGTGTTCCTGGGCATGGGCATTGTGCTCAGCATCATCACCGGCCTGACGGGCAGCACCACGCTCATGGCCGCGGCCATGATGCCGCTGGCTCTGCTCATGGCAGCCATGTTTTCCACCTCGATTTACTTCACGTTTCGTGATAGCTTCGTGGCCACGCCACCCGACGATTCGACGGGGAGCGCTGAGGACGCCGATAACACCGACGAAAAACCCTGACGACCCCACCGTTATCCCAGGAGATTCTTCATGACCCAGCACCAGTTGCAAGGCCGTAGCGAAAAAGAGATTTTGTGGTTCCAGAGGCGTGACACGCTCAAGGCCGCCGCGGCCTGGGTCGCCATGGGCGGGCTGCCCGCCGCCATGGCCCAGCAGCGCAGCAACATCGTCGAACTCCGGGGCGACGCCCTGCTCAATGGCAACCGTTTGCAAACCGGCCAGACCATCATGACCGGCGACCAGATCCAGACCGGGCCGGGCTCCAACCTGATGTTCGTCATCGGCAACTCAGCCTTCCAGGTGCGCGAAAACTCGGTGATGACGGTGGAGCGCGGGAGTTCGCTCAGCACCGTGAGCCTGCTGCGCATGATCACGGGCGCCGTGGTCAGCGTCTGGGGCAAGGGCAGCAACCGCTCCATCATCATGCCCACCCTGACGGCCGGCATACGCGGCACCGGCGTGTACGCCGAGGTCTTCGCCGACCAAGGCAACCGCAGCTACTTCTGCAACTGCTACGGCACGGTCGACATGGAGTCGAACGGCCAGAAAGTCGTCTCGCAGGCCAGCTACCACCAGTCCTTCTGGGGCGAAGTAACGCCCAGGGACGGCCGCCAGCTGACCCCGGCGAATGCGATCAACCACAGCGACGAGGAACTGGAATTCCTGGCCGGCCTGGTGAACCAGCAGACGGCCTGGCAGATCGCCGGCAAAAAAGGCGTCAAGGACGGCCGGGGCTATATGGACCCGCAGCCAAGCCAGACGCACCCGGCGCAGATGCCGGTCATGCGCTAAACGACAGTCAATTTAGCGACGCTCAGCGCCAGCCACTTCACGCCATGCCGCGTGAAATTGATCTGCGCGCGGGCATCGTCGCCGCTGCCTTCGAGCATCATCACCTTGCCCTCGCCGAACTTGGCGTGGAACACTTCCATGCCGGTCTTGAGGCCGTGCGAAGGCGCGCTCTTCTGCGGCGGCACCGGCGGGTTGGCAAAACGCTCGGACGCGCCGGCCTTGGACGAAAACACGCTGCTGGCCCAGTCCTTGCGCCCGCCGCCCGCCTGGCCGCTGCCGCCCCACGCGCCCGAGCCCATACCCGAGGCAAAACCCTGGTTCTTGGGCGTGATCCATTTGAGCGCGGCTTCCGGCAACTCGTCAAAAAAGCGACTCTTCAGGTTGTAGCGCGTCTGGCCGTGCAACATGCGGGTCTGCGAATGGCTGAGGTAGAGCCGCTTGCGCGCGCGCGTGATGGCGACATACATGAGGCGGCGTTCTTCCTCAAGGCCGTCGCGGTCGCTCATGGAGTTTTCATGCGGAAAGATGCCGTCTTCCAGGCCGGTGATGAACACGCAGTCGAACTCCAGCCCCTTGGAGGAATGCACCGTCATGAGCTGCACCGCGTCCTGGCCGGCCTGTGCCTGGTTGTCGCCGGATTCAAGCGCCGCGTGCGTCAGGAAAGCCGCCAACGGCGACAGCGTCTCGCCGGTTTCGGTGTCGGGCGCCAGGGCCTCGGGCAGGGGCTCGTTGAGCTGGGGCGCGGACGCATCCAGCCCCTGGCTGGCCGGTGACTGCGTGAGGCGCGCGCCCAGTTCATCGACCGGCAACGCGATCGCATCGCGGCCAAAACCCTCCTGGCTGACAAAAGACTCGGCGGCATTGACCAGTTCGGCCAGATTCTCCAGCCGGTCCTGGCCTTCTTTTTCGGTCTTGTAGTGTTCCTCGAGGCCGCTGTGCTGCAGCACCAGCTCGATGATTTCGCGCAGGCTCAGCCCGGTGGTCTGCTCGCGCAGCACGTCGATCTTGGCCGCGAAGGCGCCCAGGTTGGCGCCGGCCTTGCCCGGTACGGCGCTCACGCCGTCATACAGCGAGCAGCCCGCGGCGCGCGCGGTGTCCTGCAGTTGCTCGATGCTGCGCGCGCCTATGCCGCGCGGCGGAAAGTTGACGACGCGCATGAAGCTGGTGTCGTCGTGCGGGTTCTCGAGCAGGCGCAGGTAAGCGAGCGCATGCTTGATTTCGGCGCGCTCGAAGAAGCGCAGGCCGCCGTAAACGCGGTAGGGCACGCCGGCGTTGAAAAGCGCCGTTTCCATCACCCGGCTTTGCGCATTGCTGCGGTAAAGCAGCGCGATCTCCTTGCGCTCCACGCCGTCGCGCACCAATTGCTTGACCTCGTCGACAAACCACTGCGCCTCGGCGAAATCGCTGGCCGACTCGTAGACGCGCACCGGCTCGCCGGGGCCGGCTTCGGTGCGCAGGTTTTTGCCCAGGCGCTTGCTGTTGTGGCTGATCAGCTCGTTGGCCGAATCCAGGATGTTGCCGAAGCTGCGGTAGTTGCGCTCCAGCTTGATCTGGTGCTGGACCTCGAACTCGCGCACGAAGTCGGCCATATTGCCCACGCGCGCGCCGCGAAAGGCGTAAATGCTCTGGTCGTCGTCACCCACGGCTATCACCGAGCCCCCGGGCATCGCGCCTGCGCCCTGGATGGCGTCCGGCCCCTGCCCCGCCAGCATCTTGATCCAGGCGTACTGCAACTTGTTGGTGTCCTGGAACTCGTCGATCAGGATATGGCGAAAGCGCCGCTGGTAGTGCTCGCGCACCGGTGCGTTGTCGCGCAGCAACTCGTAGCTGCGCAGCATGAGTTCGCCGAAATCGACCACGCCTTCGCGCTGGCACTGTTCTTCATAGAGCGCGTAGATCTCGACCTTCTTGCGGCCCTCTTCGTCGCGCACCTGGACGTCTTTGGCGCGCAGGCCGTCTTCCTTGTTGCCGGCGATGAACCACATCAGCTGCTTGGGTGGAAACCGCTCGTCGTCAACGTTGTGCTGCTTGCACAGGCGCTTGATGGCCGAGAGCT
This sequence comes from Polaromonas sp. P1_G1, assembly GCF_056405595.1. Taxonomy (NCBI): domain Bacteria; kingdom Pseudomonadati; phylum Pseudomonadota; class Betaproteobacteria; order Burkholderiales; family Comamonadaceae; genus Polaromonas; species Polaromonas sp. P1_G1. The sequence continues at coordinate 26,735 of NZ_JBFUBU010000015.1, read as the reverse complement.
GGTCTTGCGTGTCCAGGATCTGGAAGCTCTGCGGCAGGTTGGCCAGCTTGTAGTGGGCGCGCAAAAAGCGGTTGCACAGGCCGTGGAAAGTGCCTATCCACATGCCGCGCACATTGACCGGCAGCATGGCCGACAGGCGCGCCAGCATTTCCTTGGCGGCCTTGTTGGTGAAGGTCACCGCCAGGATGCCGCCCGGCGAGACCTGGCCGGTCTGCAGCAGCCAGGCGATGCGCGTCGTCAGCACGCGGGTCTTGCCGGAGCCGGCCCCCGCGAGAATCAGCGCGTGCGTGGGGGGCAAAGTCACCGCGGCCAGTTGCTCCGGGTTAAGATTTTGTAAGAGTGGGGATGTTGGCGCGACTTCTGAGAACATCCCTCATTGTAGAAAGCCCCGATGAAACCGTTTTCGCACCGCCCTTCAGCCCTGGCATTCATGTCGTTAATCGCGGCCTTTGTCGCGCTGGCCGCCGGCCAGGTCCGGGCCCAGTCCTTTTGCGCCAGCGACGGCCAGCCCAGGCCCGCGCAGCTGCTGGAACGCTTTATCAACGCCAATTGCGAAAGCTGCTGGGCCGACCCGGCCACACCGAAAGCCGCCGCCGGCCAGCTGGCGCTGGACTGGGTGCTGCCCGGCGACAAGGGCGAGGATGCACCGCTGTCGGCCGTGGCCGCCCGAGAGGCGCTGGACCGCCTGGCGGCGCTGCGCCAAGGCCAGCCCGCGCAGACCCTGGCCAGCACCTTGCCGGTCCGCGGGCTCAAGGGCGCGACCCTGCGCGTGGCCCACGGCCTGCCGCTTAGCGGTTACCTGGGCACCTCGATTGAACTCAACCCCATCCCGGCCGCCGCCAAAGGCCGGCAGTGGACAGCCTGGCTGGCCCTGGTCGAAACCCTGCCGGCGGGCACCGAAGGCTCGCCGGTGGAGCGCAACCTGGTCAGGAACGTGCTGCAAACCCCCTGGGATGGCCGCAAGCCACTCGCCAAAGGCGCGCCCAACCGTTTTTTCGATGCGCGCTCCATGAGCATCGTGCAAGGCGCCAACCCCGAACGCATGCGGGTGCTGGGCTGGGTGGAGGACGACCAGGGCCGGGTACTGGCCGCGGCGCAGTCCCACTGCACGACACAAAAATAATTTCCCCCGTTTAACCCCTTTGCAGCGCGAGCCCCGTTTCAGGGTGCATCGCCAACAACAAAAGGGGTTTTCATGCCACACGGCCATACCTATACCGCGCGCACCACCATCCGTTTACTCCAGGCTCTCGCTGCGGCCTGCTTCAGCCTCCAGGCGCTGGCGCTCAGCGCCGTGCCGCAGCCGCCCCCAGGTGTCAAATTCGCACCACCGCCCGACTGGCGGCCGCCGGTGATCGCCGTCAACAACAACGCGGGCCAATCCATCCAGCTGCGCGCGGCTTCGATCGAAGTCGACCTTTTCGGCGACCAGGCGCGCACCAGCGTCGAGCTGCGCCTCTTCAATCCCAACCACCGCGTGCTCGAAGGCGAGCTGCAATTCCCCTTGCAGGAGGGCCAGGTGGTGACCGGCTTCGCGCTGGACATCRACGGCCGGCTGCGCGACGCGGTGCCCGTCCCCAAGGCCAAGGGCCAGGAAATCTTCGAGGACATACGCCGCAGGCGCGTGGACCCGGGGCTGCTGGAAGCTGCGGCCGGCAACCAGTACAAGCTGCGTGTCTACCCGATCCCGGCCATGGGCGAGCGGCGCGTCGTCATCACCTTCACCGAAACCCTGGCGCGCCGGCTTGATACGGGCGTGCTCAGGGTGCCGCTGGCGTTCGCATCCAGCGTGGGCGAGTTGCAGGTCAAGGTGCGCGCCCATGGCGCCGCCCGCCAGGATGTGCAAGTGCTGCAGGCCCCTGCCGGCACCGAACTGGATGCCAGTTCCACCGGCATGGAGCTGAGCCTGCAGAAAATCCAGTGGCAGGCACCCCAGGGCCCGTCCGGCTGGCTGCAGCTGGCGCTGCGCCGCACGGGCAAGCCGCAAGTCATGGTGGGCGAGACTGGCGGCAAACCGTTTTTTGCCGGGCAGATAGACCTGCGCGACGAACTGGTGAGACGGCCCGTCCCTACTCATATCGCGCTGGTATGGGATGCCTCGGCCTCGGCCGCCGCGCAAGCCCGCGTGCTGCCGGTGCTGGAAGCCTATTTCCGCAAGCTGGGCAAGCCCGTCAAGCTCAGCCTGCTGGTGGTGCGCAACAAAGCTGAAGCCGTACGCAGCTTCACGCTGGCGCCGGGCCGCTTTGACGAACTGGCCGATGCGCTGCGCGCGGAGCCCTTCGACGGCTCCAGCAATTTCGACGACCTGCCGATTCCCGCCGACGTGGACACCACCCTCATGGTGACCGACGGCCTGATGACGGACGGCAAAAAACTCATTCGCTACACCCACACAGCGCCGGTGATGGTGATCAATGGTGCCGCTTCCGCCGACATGGCGCGGCTGGCACGGCTGGCCGACCGGACCGGTGGCGCGCTGGTGGATGCCGCGTTGCAATCGCCCGACGAGGGCGCGCAAGCCATGCTGATGCACGGCTGGCGCATTGAAAAGCTGTCCAGCCTGTCGGCGCGGCAACTCGTGACACCCACGACGCGCGTGAGCCAGGGCCGCATCGCGGTGGCCGGCGAGCTGCTGGACAGCCAGGCCCGCATCGACATCACGCTGGCACACCCGGACGGCCGCCGGCGCACCCTGACGCTGCAGGTCAATGCCAAACCGGTGAGCGGCCGTTGGCCCGGCCAGCAATGGGCCCAGTGGCGCAGTGCCGAACTGGCCGAGAACGCGAGCCTCAACACCGGCGAACTGCAACGCATCGCGGCGGCGCATGGCATCGTGGGCCCCAACAGCTCGCTGATCGTGCTGGAGCTGGCATCCGACTATGCGCGCTACAGCCTGCCCGCCCCACCCGAGCTGGCTGATGAAGTGGCACGGCTGGGCCAGCAGCAACTCGCGCAGGCTACGCAAACGCGGCAGGCGCACATCGAAGCCATGGTGACCCAATTTGACGAAGCGCAGCGTTGGTGGGACAGGGACTTTCCCAAGGACACGCCCAAACGTGCCGAGCCCAAGGCAAAGATGCAGATCAGCCAGGGTGAGATCAGCCAAGGCGGGGTGAGAGCCTTGGGCAGCGTGTCCGGTACGGCGCGCTTACGCGAACAAGCCCCGGCTGCGCCGGCGGCAGCAGCCCGCGAGTTCTTGGTGCCCGCCGCTCCTGTGGCAGCGCCCGCGCAGGCCATGGCCGCCGAGGCGCGCTCCGACGCCATGGAAAAGCGCAGCGCCAAAGCGATGCCCTCGGCCGCGCCCGCTCCCACTATCGCGCTGCAAGCCTGGGTGCCGGACGCACCCTATATGAAGCGCCTGCAGAACGCGGGCAAGGACGAGCTCTACCGCGTCTACCTCGACGAACGCGCCGCCTACCTCGCCAGCAGCTCTTTCTACATGGATGCGGCCGGCGTGTTCTTTGACCGCGGCCTGCCCGAGCTGGGACTGCGCGTGCTGTCCAACCTGGCCGAGATGAACCTGGAAAATCGCCAGCTGCTGCGCCTTTACGCCTACCGCCTGGTGCAGGCGCGCCGCAACGACCTGGCCGTTCCGGTGTTTGAACGTATCAGCGAACTGGCCCCCAACGAGCCGCAATCATGGCGCGACCTGGGCCTGGCGCTGGCCGAGAGCGGCCAGCCGCAGCGGGCGGTCAATGCCCTGTGGGAAGTCGTGTCGCAGCCCTGGAACGGCCGCTTCGCCGGCATCAACATGATCGCTCTGGCCGAGCTCAATGCGATCGCCGCGCAGGCGGCTTCCAGCGGCCAGCCGGCGCTGGACCTGGGCCGTGTGGACACACGCCTGCGTCGCAACCTGCCGCTGGCCCTGCGTGTGGTGATGGCCTGGGACAGCGACGACACCGACATCGACATGTGGGTGAGCGACCCCAACGGCGAAAGGGCCAGCTACGCCAACCGCCTGACCTACCAGGGCGGCGCCATGAGCCCGGACGCCAGGGGCGGCTACGGCCCCGAGACGTTTTCACTCAAGGCGGCCAAGCCCGGCAAGTACGGCGTGGAGGCGCAGTTCTACGGCCACCGCCAGCAGGTATTGTCGGCCGGCACCACGGTGATGGTGCGGGTGACCACCGGTTTCGGCACACCGCAGGCGCGCGATGAGTGGACCACCTTGCGGCTCGCGCGCGGCCAGGAGACCGTGCGCGTGGCCGAGGTCGAGGTGCGCTGACGCCTCGCCTCAAAAACAAGATGCCACTATGCATATAAAGGCTATACCGCTTTGGCGGGTGCCGCCGGCATGAGAGGCGCATAGAATCAATCACCGGGCCCAAGCAATTGCGCCCGGTTTTTTGTTTCAGCCTTGCTTTATTGCAGGCGTCTGTACAAAACCGGTCCAGTCCAAGCGCCTTCTGTTCTTCAACAGTTTTTCAAAGGCTTGGGAATCATGGAAATCTTCGACTACGACAACATCCTGCTGCTGCCGCGCAAATGCCGCGTGGAGAGCCGCTCAGAGTGCGACGCCAGCGCCACGCTGGGCGGGCGCAGCTTCCGCATCCCGGTGGTGCCGGCCAATATGAAGACGGTGATCAACGAGGAGATCTGCGCCTGGATGGCGAAGAACGGCTATTTCTACGTGATGCACCGCTTCGACCTGGACAACGTCCAGTTCGTCAAGGACATGAAGGCCCGGGGCGCTTATGCCTCGATATCCCTCGGCGTGAAGAAACCCGACTACGACACGGTGGACCGCCTGGCGGCCGAGGGCCTGGTGCCCGAATACATCACCATCGACATCGCGCACGGCCATGCCGACACGGTGCAGAAAATGATCGCCTACCTCAAGCAGAAGCTGCCGGCCTCCTTCGTGATCGCCGGCAACGTGGGCACGCCTGAAGCAGTGATCGACCTCGAGAACTGGGGCGCCGACGCCACCAAGGTCGGCATAGGCCCAGGCAAGGTCTGCATCACCAAGATGAAGACCGGCTTCGGCACCGGCGGCTGGCAGCTGTCGGCGCTCAAGTGGTGTGCGCGTGTGGCGACCAAGCCCATCATTGCCGACGGCGGCATACGCGAGCACGGCGACATCGCAAAATCGGTGCGCTTCGGCGCGACCATGGTGATGATAGGTTCCATGCTCGCCGGGCTGGAAGAAAGCCCGGGCAAGACCGTCGAGGTCGACGGCAAGCTGTTCAAGGAGTACTACGGCAGCGCCTCGGACTTCAACAAGGGCGAGTACAAACACGTCGAAGGCAAGCGCATCCTGGAGCCCGTCAAGGGCACGCTGGCCGACACGCTGCGCGAGATGGAGGAAGACATCCAGAGTTCCATCAGCTATGCCGGCGGCACCAAACTGCTGGACATCCGCAAGGTCAACTACGTCACGCTGGGCGGCGACAACGCCGGTGAACACTTGCTGATGTAGGTGCTGCCTAGCTGCGGGTAGTGCCGAGGCCCAACAAATCCAGCGCCAGGCTGTGCAGCCGATGCCCGGTATCGGCCAGCGCATCCAGCGCGCTGAAATGGTTGCGGCGCAAATGCGATTCGCACACCGGCACGACGCCCTCGCCCCAGGCCTGCTGGATCAGCAGGTTCTGGCGCAGGAACTCCGCGCTTTCATCGGCCCCCGCCACGCTGTAGAGCGTGCCGCGGCGCGGCGCCGGCAGCAGGGCCGGGCTGGCTTTGGCCACCTGCTCGGGCGTGAGCTTGAGCGAATCCTTGACGAAGGGCGCATGGCGCATTGGCTCCAGGTCGTAAATGCCTGAAATCGACAGCGCATTCTTCACCAGGTCCGGTGGCAAATCGCCGGCATAGGCCTTCCAGTCGCACAGCAGCAGCATGGCCGCCAGGTGGCCGCCGGCCGAGTGCCCGGCCACCGTGATGCGGCTGGGGTCGCCGCCGTAGCGGGCGATGTGGCGCCAGGTCCAGGTCAGCGCCTTGACCATCTGCATCGTGATGTCGGGAATCGTCACCGCCGGGCACAGGGCGTAGTTGGGCACGACCACGCAGGCGCCGGCCTCTGTGAAAGGGGGCACGATGAAGGAATGGTCGGACTTGTCGAGCGCGCGCCAATAGCCCCCGTGGATGAACACCAGCACCGGCGCGCCCTTGCCCGCTTTGACGCCTTGCGTGCCAAAGCCGCCCGCCGGAAACACATCCAGCGTTTCACCCGCATGGTTGCCATAAGGCACGTCCACCTGGCAGGGCAGGCGCTTGCGGACGGCTTGTGAATCCTCGGCCCAGCGCGCGAAATAGGCCGGGTGGTCGGGCACCAGCGCCCGGTTGTTGTACATGCGGTCCAGCCAGGCGGGATCAAATGGGTTCATTGTTGTTCTCCTGAAAAGTGGCAAATAGCATTCAGCGGCCGCCATCTTGGCACAGCCGGGCTTGCAGACCGTGGGATGCGGGTAAACCCGGAATCCTCGATCGCCCAGGCCGGCGTATTCTGTATACAGAGTACAGATATGACATCCCAACTGATCAAAATCGAATCCACCCCCGACCTGGTCGACCAGGTCTACCGCAGCCTGCTGGACGCCATCAGCGAAGGCTCGCTGGCGCCAGGCGCACGCATCACGCAGGAAGAGATCGCCGCGCAGCTCGCGGTGTCGCGCCAGCCGGTGCTGCAGGCCTTGCGCCTGCTCAAGAAAGACGGCTTTGTGCTGGACGCGCCCGGCCGCGGCGTGCTGGTCGCACCGCTGGACGTGGCTTCGCTGGTACAGATTTACCAGGTGCGCAGCGCTCTCGATGCGCTTGCCGCCCGGCTGGCGGCGCAGGCCCGCGCCCGGCTGGACCCGCAATTGATCAGCCAAGGCCGCAAAGCCGCGCGCGGCAGCGACGTCAAGGCCATGATGGCGGCCGACGCGCGCTTTCACGCGGCGATTTATGAAGCCTCGGGCAACCCCTTGATAGCCCAGAGCGCGCAGTTGCACTGGCACCACATACGCCGCGCGATGGGCGCCGTGTTGCAGGTGTCGACCATGCGCGAATCGATCTGGGACGAACACGAGGCGATCGCCGAAGCCATCGCCGCCGGCGACGCGGACAAAGCCGAAGCACTGATACGCGAGCACGGCGAGGAAGCCGGCCACAACCTGGCGGCCTTGCTGTCCAGCGCGCTGGGACGGCCCGCCGCCTCCCCTGCCCCTTGAAGCGCCGAACAACCACCGAAGGAGACATGCGATGAGACTGAGTCCTGAACAACTTGCGCAATTCGACCGCGACGGCTACCTGTTTTTCCCCGGCCTGTTCACGCCGGAAGAAACCCGCACGCTCAACGAAGCCGTGCCCGAACTCTACGAGCGGCGCGAGGACTACAACATCCGCGAAAAAGGCAAGGACGCAGTGCGCACCAATTTCGCAGCGCACATGTACAGCGAACCCTTTGCCCGGCTCGCACGGCACCCGCGCATGATCGAGCCGGTGCAAGACCTGCTGGGCGAGCAGCTCTACATGCACCAGTTCAAGATCAACGGCAAGATGGCCTTTGAAGGCGACGTCTGGCAGTGGCACCAGGACTACGGCACCTGGCTCAACGACGACATGATGCCGACCGAGCGCGCGATGAACGTGGCCATCTTCCTGGACGACGTGACCGAGCACAACGGCCCGTTGATGTTCATCCCCGGCAGCCACAAAAAAGGCGTGGTCGATGCGAAGCACGACCTCACCACCACCAGCTATCCGCTGTGGACGGTGGACAACGACCTGATACGCCAGCTGGTGCAGCGCGCCGGCGGCAAGCAAGGCGGCATCGTGAGCCCCAAGGGCCCGGCCGGTTCCATGATCCTGTTCCACTCCTGCCTGGTTCATGCCTCCGGCAGCAACCTCTCGCCCTTCAACCGGGTCAGCGTCTACCTGAGCCTGTGCGCGGTCAGCAACCACATCCGCCGCCACAAGCGCCCCGAATACATCGCCCACCGCGACTTCACGCCCATCAGTTGCCTGCCCGACGACTGCCTGCTCAAAGACTACCCGGTGGACCTGCCGTGGAAAGACGGCGTGCCGGCTTCGGCGCTGCAGACCTCGATGGAAGAAATCGCGCCTGAACGCAAGGCAGCCTGATCCCATGAACCTCTATACAAAGCTCCAACAACGCGCGGCCGAGGGAAAACCGGTGCGCATAGGCCTGATAGGCGCCGGAAAATTCGGCTCCATGTACCTGGCGCAAATCCCGCGCACACCGGGCGTGCACCTGGTCGCGATTGCCGACCTCTCGCCCGACGCGGCACGCAGCAACCTCGCGCGCGTGGGATGGAAACCCGAGATGGCCCAGGCCGCCTCGGCGCAGGCGGCGATCAAGGCCGGCACGACCTGGATCACCGACGACTGGCTGGCGGTGGTCACGCATCCGCAGATCGACATCATCGTGGAATGCACCGGCAACCCGATCGCCGCTGTGGAGCATTGCCTGCAGGCCTTCGCGCACGGCAAGCACGTGGTCAACGTCACGGTGGAGGCCGACGCTTTTTGCGGCCCACTGCTGGCGCGCAAGGCGGCCGAGGCAGGCGTGGTGTATTCGCTGGCTTTCGGCGACCAGCCGGCGCTGATCTGCGACCTGGTGGACTGGGCACGCACCTGCGGCTTTCCGGTGGTGGCGGCGGGCCGCGGCCACAAGTGGCTGCCGCATTTCTGCGAATCCACACCTGAAACGGTCTGGGGCAACTACGGCCTCACACCCGAGCAGGCTGCGCGCGGCGGGCTGAACCCGAAGATGTTCAACAGCTTTCTCGACGGCTCCAAGCCCTCCATAGAATCGACCGCGGTGGCCAACGCCACAGGCCTGACCGTACCCAGCAACGGCCTGCTCTACCCGCCCGCCAGTGTGGAAGACATTCCCTACGTCACACGCCCCATTAGCGAGGGCGGCGTGCTGGAACGCAAAGGCATGGTGGAGGTCATCTCTTCGCTGGAAGCCAACGGCCGCAAGATTCCCTACGACATCCGCATGGGCGTCTGGGTCACGGTCGAGGCCGAAACCGACTACATCAAGAACTGCTTTGAGGAATACAACGCCCACACCGACCCCAGCGGGCGCTACTTCACGCTGTACAAGCGCTGGCACCTGATAGGGCTGGAGGTCGGTGTGTCGGTCGCCAGTGTCGCGCTGCGCGGTGAGCCGACCGGCGTGGCGACCTGCTGGAACGCCGATGTGGTGGCCACGGCCAAGCGCGACCTGCAACCCGGCGACATGCTGGACGGCGAAGGCGGCTACACCGTCTGGGGCAAGCTGCTGCCGGCCGATACCTCCATGAAGATGGGTGGCCTGCCGCTGGGCCTGGCGCACCAGGTCAAGATGGTGCGCGCGGTCAAAAAAGGCCAGAGCCTGAGCTGGAACGACGTGGCCATGGACACCTCCACCCCCGCCTACACAGTGCGCCGGGAAATGGAAGCCATGTTCGCGCCGGCGCTGAAAAAAGCCGCGTAAAAAGCATCCGGAAACGCCGCCTAGAAAGCTCGCTGACAGCCTTCTCGCGCCGCGTGCTTCATGATGGCTGAAAGCCGTTTTGAGGACACGAATGACCATCGCCAGCGACACGCCCCTTCCCCGCATTGCCTTTCTGGGCACGGGCATCATGGGGCTTCCCATGGCCAGGCGCCTCGGCGAGGCCGGCTATGCGCCGCAGGTGTGGAACCGCACGCAGGCCAAGGCCGGCCCGCTGGCCGCATTGGGCGCGGTGGTCCATGCGCGGGCCGAGGCGGCGGTGGCCGGGGCCGATATCGTCATCAGCATGCTGGAAAGCGGCCCGGTGGTCGAAGCCGTGCTGTTCACGCAAGGCGTGGCCGCCGCGATGAAGCCCGGCGCGCTGTTTCTCGACATGGCATCCATCCAGCCTCGCGAAGCACGTGACCATGCGGCGCGCCTGGGCGCGCTGGGCATTTCCCACCTCGATGCGCCTGTGTCAGGCGGCCCCGGCGGCGCGGAAAGCGGCACGCTGGCCATCATGGCCGGCGGTCGGGCGGAAGACTTCGCGAGAGCCCTGCCGGTGCTCAAGCATTTTGGGCACGCGATCCACGTGGGCCCGCACGGCAGCGGCCAGCTCACCAAGCTGGCCAACCAGATGATTGTGGGCATCACCATAGGCGCGGTGGCCGAGGCGCTGCTCTTCACCTCGCGCGGCGGGGCCGACATGGCGAAGGTCAGGGAGGCCATCACCGGCGGCTTCGCCGACAGCCGCGTGCTGCAGTTGCACGGCCAGCGCATGCTGGAGCGCGACTTCGCGCCGCGCGCGCGCATGGACATCCAGCTCAAGGACATGCGCAACGCGCTGGCGACCGCCCAGGAGATCGGTTTTGAGGCGCCCATCACGGCGCTGTTCGAACGGCTTTATGCCGAGGGCGTCGAGAACGGCCTGACGGACCTGGACCAGTCGGCATTGTTTGTCGAACTGGCCAGCCGTAACGGCATGAGCTGAAGCGCTCAGCGCATCAACAAGGCGCGCGCCAGATAGCCTGCAATGCGCGGATTCTCCTTGATGCGCCGCATGCTGTAACCGTACCAGTCCTTGCCGCAGGGCACGTAGATGCGGACCGCATAGCCTTCCGCCAGCAGGCGATCCCGCAGGCCTTCGCACACGCCGAGCAGCATCTGGAACTCAAACGCGGTGGGGGCCACGCACCGGCCACGTGCCAGTGCGATCACCTGGTCCACGAGTTCCTCGTCATGCGTCGCGACGCCGACAAAGGTGCCGCTGTCAAAGCAGCGCGCGACCTGGCGCAGGAAGTGCGGGTTGATCGCGCGCCGGTCGTGCCAGGCGTCTTCCACAAGATGCTCGCGCCCCTCGACATAGATGCCTTTGCAGATGCGCAGGTTTTCACCCGCGCCGAGCAGCGGACCGATATCGTCGTCGGTGCGCTTGAGGTAGGCCTGCAGCACCAGGCCGACATTGGCATATCCGCGCTTTTTCAGGCGCAGCAACAAGTCGATCTCGCGTTGTGTGCAGCTCGCGTCCTCCATATCGATGCGCACAAAAGTTGAGTGGGCCCTGGCTGCGTCAAGCAGGCGTTCCAGGTTGCGCTCGCAATGGGCGTTGTCGAGCAGCAGGCCGAGCGCGGTCGGCTTGACCGAGATGTTCGCGCGCAGCCCGTCACGCGCGATCGCTTCGAGCACCTTGAGGTATTCGCGGGTCGTGTCGTTGGCCTGGGACAGGGAGTCGACGGTTTCGCCCAGAACGTCGACAGTTGCAGAAAAACCAGCAGCATTGAGCGCTGCGATGCGGTTGATCGCATCGGCCACGGTGTCGCCGGCGATATAGCGGCGCGAGACCTTGCGGATCAGCGCACGCGGCGCCAGCGGGATGGCCGAGGCCACCAGGGTATTGAACAGGGACATGAAGGTTTCCAAAAAATGAGTTGAACGTGACCGCGCGGACGATGCGGGATCGTCACGAATGAAAAAGGCGGTCGGGATCAGGCATCCGGCCTGGGTCGGTCCGGCGGATGCGGGCAGTGCTTCAGCCTTGTGTCAGGACGGGTGTCCGGGCGCGCGGAAGCAAAGAATCAGTTTTTTGAAAGAGGAGGCCAGGCGGCTGCGTGCATGTCGATGTGTTTTCGGGAGGCGCCGGACCGCCGGCGCCGCCATCGCATCATAGCTTCAGTGGCCGCGCAAATGGCCGCGCTAGTGGCCGAGCATATTGGTGCGCACATGCACCAGGTGCGCGACACAGAGTTCGCGCGCACGCTGCGCGTCTCGCTGCTGCAGCGCCTCCACCAGGCTGCGGTGTTCGCGCTGGTAATCCAGCCGGCGCTCGGGAGTGGCGCTGCGGCGCTTGAGCATGCCCCACTCGGCATCGGAGCGCGCCTGGTTCATCATGCGGAACACGCCGGAGATAAAGCTGTTGTGCGCGGAATCGGCGATGACCTCATGCAGCAGGCTGTCCCAGCGCTCGAAGTCTTCCAGCGTGGTGGCCGCTTCGGCCTTGGTGCAGCATTCGTGCATKCGCTCGAAGTCGGCTGAGTTGGCATTGCCTATGACCATCTCGATGATGGCCGGCTCCAGCGCCAGCCGGGCGCTCATGAGTTCGGCCGGGCTGGCCGAGCGCGCCGGCCCGCCTTCAGCCATGGCGGCCAGTGATTCGGCGATGTGCGCGCTGACATAGGTGCCGCTGCCCACCGTCTGGGTGATCAGGCCGCGCTCCTTCAAACCCGCCAGCACGCGGCGAACGGCCGCGCGGCTCAGGCCGCTTTGCTCGCTGAAGCTGCGCTCGGTCGGAATGCGGTGGCCCGCGCGCCATTTGCGCGACTTCAGGTTGTCGAGGATGGCTTCCTGCAGGGCTGTGGCGCTGTTCATGGGCTGGGTCGAGGTGGTGTGAACAGGGAAATGGAGGATTGGTCCCGATGATTGCAGCCTGTGCTCGAAGGCCGCATGGCCAAGCAAATTGGTCTCAATTGGTTTATCCATACTCCCTTCTAATTCCCTGCTTAAAAATAGGTGTTTTCCCGGAAAACTTCGCCGGACTTGTGCCTCCTGGTTGCGTATTGGTATTACTTGGTTCTACGATGGCCAGGATGAAAAGGTCGATAACAGGCCCCACCCAGGGGCCGGCACGGCCCACAACAGGAGACAAAATTTGCGCATCGCGACTTTCCAGTACCAGGGCCGGCGGCACGTCGGCCTCGTTTCGAGTGACGGCCAGAGCGTCACGCCGTTTGAGCTGACGCCCGAGCAGGCACGCACCGGCGCATTGCCCCTGATAGTGGCCGGCGGTGACCTCGCGCAAGCCGCCTTGCAAGGCAGCAGCCCTATGGCCATCAGCACTGTCAGGCTGGAAGCACCTCTGCCGCTGCCGCGCCGCAATATCTTTTGCGTGGGCCGCAACTACCACGCCCATGCCAAGGAACTGTCGGCCTCGGTTTTCAAAGACAACAATGCCAACCCAGAGTCCTGGCCCATCGTCTTCACCAAGGTGCCGGAATGCGTGGTCGGGCCGCATGACGACGTGGTGCTGCCAATCGGCGTATCGGAGCAGATCGACTATGAATCGGAACTCGCCGTTGTCATCGGCAAGGGCGGCCGCAACATCGCGCGCGCGGAGGCCATGGGGCATGTGTTCGGCTACACCATCGTCAACGACGTGACCGCGCGCGACGTGCAGATGCGCCACCAGCAATGGGACCTCGGCAAGTCCTTCGACACCTTTTGCCCCATGGGCCCGTGGATCGTCACGGCCGACGAGCTCGACGGCACCCGCACCCGCGTGCGCGGCTGGGTCAACGGCGAGCTGCGCCAGGACGGCCAAACCACGGACCTGATCTTCGACATTCCGACGCTGATCGAAACCTGCTCGCGCGGCATCACCCTTTACCCCGGCGACGTGATCGCCACCGGCACGCCTGCCGGCGTGGGCATGGGCATGACACCGCCGCGCTACCTCAAGGCGGGCGACGTGGTGCGCGTCGAGGTCGACGGCATTGGCGCGATTGAAAACCGTTTTGTGTGAATGAGGTTTTGAGCGCGCGTTGGTCGTGAAAGAGACAGGCATCAAGGTCGAACAAGCCCAAGTCACGACGCAGGCCATTGCCGCCCATAAAAAAAGCCGCTGCAGACAATGTCTGCAGCGGCTTTTTTGCTTTGCCGTTACGGCGCGATGCTTATCTAAGCATCAATCGCGAAAGGGCTTGGAGAATTTGCCGGGTTTCTTTGCCGCATCGCGGGGCACAAACACCTTGCCGGCAGGCTTGGCAAAACCAGGCTTGCGGTTGGCGAAGTCGGGGCGCGGTGCGAAACCTTCATTGCGGGAAGCAAAGCCTTCGTTGCGGGGAGCAAAATTGCGGTCATCGCGCTGGGCGAAACCGCCGTTGTTGTTGCCGCCGCCGAAGCCGCGGTCATCCTGCCGGCGCGGGCCGCGGTCATTGAAGCCCGAACGGTCTGCATAGTTGTTGCCGCCTTGCGGTGCGGGAGGACGGCCCTGGAAAGCGCCGCGATCACCGCCGCGATCGCCACCACGGTCATCACGGTTGTTGCCAAAGCCGGCAAAGCCGCCATTGCCAAAACCACCTGCCGGCTTGCGGCCGGCATAGCCGCCACGGTCACCGCCGCCGAAGCTGCGGCCGCCGCGGTCACCGCCGAAGTTGCCGCGTGGGCGATCGGAGGTGGGGGCGAAGCGCTGCTGCGGCTCCAGGCCGGCGATCACGCTGGGCTTGAGGTTCTGCTGCATGTAGTGCTCGATGTCCTGGATCTTGCGGCGATCACGGAACTCGGCGATCGTCACAGCCACGCCTTCGCGGCCGGCACGGCCCGTGCGGCCGATGCGGTGCACATAATCTTCGGCTTTCATGGGCAGGCCGTAGTTGATCACGTGGGTGATGGTGGGCACGTCGAGGCCGCGGGCGGCCACGTCGGTCGCCACCAGGATCTGCACGCGGCCGTCACGGAAAGCCATCAGGCGGCGGTTGCGCAGGCCTTGCCCCAGCGCGCCGTGCAGCGCCACGGCGCTGAAACCTTCTTGCACCAGGTCGTTGGCCAGGCCGTCGCATTCAACCTGGGTGCTCGCAAACACGATGGCCTGGTTGATGGTGGTGTCGCGCAGCAGGTGATCCAGCAGCTTGCGCTTGTGGGTCATGTTGTCGGCCCACAGCAAAGATTGCGTGATGGACGCATGCTTTTCGTGCGGCGAGTCGATTTCGACGCGCTGCGGCGTGCGCATGACGCGGGTGGCCAGTTGCATGATGCGGGGCGCGAAGGTGGCGCTGAACATCATGGTCTGCTTGCGCTCGATCGTGAGCTGGTTGACTTCGGTCAGGTCGTCGGCAAAGCCGAGGTCCAGCATGCGGTCGGCTTCGTCGACGACGAGGAACTGCACCTGGTCCAGCTTGATCTGCATGCTGCGCTGCAGGTCGAGCAGGCGGCCGGGCGTGGCGACCACGAGGTTGGCGTTCTGCAGCTTGGCGATTTGCAGTTGGTAAGGAATGCCGCCAACAACGTTGGCAACGCGCAGGCCGCGGCAATGGCGAACCAGGTCGATCGCGTCGGCGCAGACCTGCTGGGCCAGTTCGCGCGTGGGGCACAAAATCAGCGCGCCGGGCGTGGCGGCCTTGAAGTTGCGGGGGCTGGTCGGGTCTTTGCGCTTGGGCTTTTTCAGGGGGGCTTCGCCGCGGGCGACGGCCTCTGCGCTCAGGCGCTCAAACTCGGAGCGCTCAAAGCGTTCGGCGTCTTCCTGCTGCTTGAGCAGGGTGTGCAGCACGGGCAACAGGAAAGCGGCAGTCTTGCCGCTACCGGTCTGGCTGGAGACCAGCAAGTCGGTGAATTTGGTGGCTTTGGGGTCAGCATCCAGGGCCTGCATGGCCTTGGGGATGGTGGCCATCTGCACGGCGGTGGGCTTGGTGAAACCCATGTCGGCGACGGCTTGCAGCAGTTCCTTGGCCAAGCCAAGTGCTACAAAACCGTTGGGTTCCGCCACGATGGCGTCGAGCGACGTCGGGGTTGCTTCGGGTGCGTCGGAAAAATCCGGAACGGCGTTGAAAGCGGTGTCGTTGTTGTCGTTGGCAATGGCTTCGGGCAAAAAGTCGCCACGTGCCTCAAAAGAGTCAGTCATGTGTTTCTCACTAATCACCTGTCCGCAGCGCTTTTGGCGAGGGAACAGGAAACTTCACCTCCCGCGATGCGGAAGGATTCGTTCATGGTTAATAAAACATCAACCATCAAACGAATATGCAGCTTGGGTAGCGAGCGATCAACAAGGATGTTGGTGCTGTACCCGAAGCGGTGACTCCGTTGTGGAGTCCAAAAGTGTGAGGTAGATGTACAAATGCAGCGCACCCAGTGCAACTGCAAGCCCACGATTATAGCGTGCTTTACGGGTTTCTACCAGTCCCTTGTTGGTTAACGGCTATCACCACCGCCAATCGCTCTCATTTCAGGAGCATCCAGCGCATGCCCAGCCTCGCCAAATCGGGGAATGACCGAAAATCACTTCAGGAAGTGTTCCCGGTAATGCGTCAGCTCGTCGATGGATTCGTGCACGTCGGCCAGCGCCGTGTGGCTTTGGCGTTTCTTGAAAGCGCTGTAGACCTCGGGCCGCCAGCGTTTGGCCAATTCCTTGAAGGTGCTGACGTCAACGTTGCGGTAATGCAGAAAGGCCTCCAGCTTGGGCATGTACTTGACCAGGAAGCGCCTGTCCTGGCTGATGGTGTTGCCGCACAGGGGCGAGACGCCCTTGGGCACGTATTGCGCCAGAAAGGCCAGGATCTGTGCCTCGGCATCCGCCTCGCTCACGGTGCTGGCCTTGACTTTGTCGATCAGGCCGCTGCGCCCGTGGGTGCCCTTGTTCCAGCTGTCCATCTGGTCCAGCAACTCGTCGGTCTGGTGGACCGCCAGCACAGGGCCTTCGATACGCGGCGTGAGCTGCGGGCCGGTGACGATCACGGCGATTTCAATAATGCGTTCTTTTTCCGGGTCCAGCCCGGTCATTTCGCAGTCCAGCCAGACGAGGTTCTGGTCTGATTTTTTGAGTGTGGTTTCAATTTCGGGCATGCTCCGATTCTCGCTGATCGCCTAAACTGCCCGCTATGACCGACTATTCGCTTGTTTTCACCGGGGTGTTCTCGGCCGTGCTGGTGCTGGGCCTGCTGGTCAAGTTCTACCTGGCTTCGCGGCAGATCCGCCATGTGGCGCGCCATCGCGGCGCCGTGCCCGTGGCCTTTGCCGGCACCATCTCGCTCGAAGCGCACCAGAAGGCGGCCGACTACACCATCGCCAAGGCGCGCTTCGGCATGCTGGAGATGGCGTTTGGCGCCGCCGTACTGCTGGGCTGGACCCTGTTGGGCGGTATAGACGCGCTGAACCAGGCGCTGGCCGGCTCCAGCCTGGGCGCTTATGGCACCCTGCTTCCCCAACTGGCCTTGCTGGGCGCTTTCGGCCTCATCAGCGGCGTGCTGGACCTGCCCTTCACGCTGTACAGCACCTTCCGCATTGAAGAACGTTTCGGCTTCAACAAAATGAGCTTCAAGCTCTGGCTGGCCGACCTCGTGAAATCCACGCTGGTGGGCCTGGTCATAGGCCTGCCCATCGTGGCGCTGATCCTGTGGCTGATGGGCAGCGCGGGCCGCCTCTGGTGGCTCTGGGCCTGGAGCGCCTGGATGGGCTTCAACCTGCTGGTGCTGGTGCTCTATCCCACCGTCATCGCGCCCATGTTCAACAAGTTCAAGCCGCTCGAGGACGAAGCCTTGAAGGCGCGCGTGACGGCCCTGATGCAGCGCTGCGGCTTCGCGGCCAAGGGACTGTTCGTGATGGACGGCAGCAAGCGATCCGCTCATGCCAATGCCTATTTCACCGGTTTCGGCGCGGCCAAACGCGTGGTGTTTTACGACACCCTGCTCAAGCAGTTGAACCCGGGCGAGGTCGATGCCGTGTTGGCCCATGAGCTTGGCCACTTCAAGCACAAACACATCATCAAGCGCATCGCCTCGATGTTCGCCATGAGCCTGGCCGGCTTCGCGCTGCTGGGCTGGCTGTCGTCGCAGGTGTGGTTTTACACCGGCCTGGGCGTGCGCCCCAACCTGAACGGCGCCAACGACGCGCTGGCCTTGCTGCTGTTCCTGCTAGTGGTGCCGCTCTTCAGCTTTTTTATCTCGCCGGTGTTCGCCCAGTTCTCGCGCAAGCATGAGTTCGAGGCCGACGCCTATGCCGTCGCCCAGACCGACGGCAGGGACTTGCAGAGCGCGCTGCTCAAGCTCTACCAGGACAACGCCAGCACACTGACGCCCGACCCGGTGTTCGTGAAGTTTTACTACTCGCACCCCCCGGCCTCCGAACGGCTGGGCCGCATGACCCCTTCCCTTGAAAGCGCCGCGACATGAGCAACCCCATCCACCAGAACCGCCGGGCCCTGAGCGCCACCGAAATCGTCACGCAACTGAGCAAACTCAACGGCGAGCAAGCCCTGGGCTGGCGCCTGATCGACGGCTCCCTGGAAAAAACCTACAGCTTTAAAAACTACTACGAGACCATCGCCTTCGTGAACGCGCTGGCCTTCATCGCCAATGCCGAGGACCACCATCCCGACCTCGCGGTGAGTTATGGCAAATGCACGGTGCGCTTCAATACGCACGATGTGGACGGCGTTTCCGTCAGCGACTTCTTCTGCGCGTCGAAGGTAGACGCCCTGCTGGCTTGAGCAAACCGCAACGCCCTGCCGCGGCCCCCATGGCGGGGACGCAGCCGGGGCTGGTGGTGGCCGGCTTCGGCCGCCACGTGCTGGTGGAAACCGAGGCCGGCGAGCGCTTGATCTGCCACCCGCGCGGCAAAAAAAGCCAGGCCGTGGTCGGTGACCGCATCCGCTGGCTGCCTTCGGAAGACGAGGGCACGATCGAAAAAATCGAGGAACGCAGCAACCTGTTTTACCGGCAGGACGAGATGCGTACCAAGTCCTTCGCGGCTAACCTGGACCAGGTGCTGATCCTGATCGCCGCCGAGCCCGAATTCTCGGAAAGCCAGCTGACCCGCGCCCTGATCGCCGCCGAAGCCGAAGGCATCACGCCCGTCATCGCGCTGAACAAAAGCGACCTGGGTGAGCCCTTTACCCGCGCCTGGGCCAAGCTGGCCCCCTACCGGACCATGGGCTACCGCATGCTCTCGCTCGCGATCAAGCCCAAAGCCGAAGGCTCCAGGCCGGCGAACACCCAGGCGGCGGAACTGCAGGAACTGGTCGAACTGCTGCGCGGCAAAAAAACCCTGGTGCTGGGCCCCTCGGGCGCCGGCAAAAGCAGCCTGACCAACCTGCTGGTGCCCGAGGCGCGCGTGCTGACGGCCGAAATCTCGCAGGCCCTCAACTCAGGCAAGCACACCACCACCAGCACCACGCTGTACTGGGTGGACACCGGCGACGGAAACACGCGGGCCACGGCGCTGATCGATTCGCCTGGCTTCCAGGAATTCGGCCTGCACCACATCGAGCCCATGCGACTGGCCGGCTACATGCCGGACCTGAAAATCCACGCCCAGGACTGCAAGTTCTACAACTGCACGCACCTGCATGAACCGGGCTGCGGTGTGATTGCCGAGGTCAATGCGACCGACCACCCCAGCAGCATCAGCGCCAACCGCTACCGGCTGTACAGCGAACTGTTCGCGGAGCTCTCGCAGAGCCGTTATTGAAGCAAGTGTTTGGGCGGCGCGCCGCTCAACCGAGCAGTCGGGCCAGGGTCAGCAGGGCCAGCAGCACCATCCAGAGCACCACGGAGCGCCACACCAGCCCCACGATGCTGCGCAGGTGCGCGACTTCGGGCTCCCGGCCCGGTGTGGCCTCGGTGGCGATGCCGTCTTCCGCATCAAGCCCGCCGGCCTGGAAGCCTTGGGAGCTGTCCGGTGAGAAGGTTGTCTTGAGCGCCTCGCCGCCCAGGCGCACGTTGACGGCGCCGGAGGTGGCGGCCAGGATGATGCCGTCGTTGCGGTTTTCGGAAGCCGAAGGCGCATTCGCCGGAAATCGCTGCGTATAGGTGCGCCAGGCGTCGATCGCATCCTCAAAACTGCCGACGACCGCGAACCCCAGCGAGGTCACACGCGCCGGCACATAGTCGATCACGCCCCAGGCACGGCTGGCGGCCAGCTGCAGCGCCATGCTGGCGCCCTCGCCCGCCGCGGCGGCGGTTTTGCGTTTGTAGGCCCAGTAGCGCGAGACGAATTCGCTCATGCGATACAGCACCGCGCCCGCCGGTCCCAGTCCCAGCGCGGCCAGCACCGAAAACCAGCCCAGTACGCCGAACACATGGCGATGCGCGGCCAGCACCGAATACTCGATGACGTGGCGGACGATTTCGCTGCGCGGCAGCTCGCTGGCGTCCACCTGTCGCCATTGGGCCAACAGTTCGCGCGCAGTGGCCTCATCGCCGTCGTCCAGTGCGTCGCGGATGTCGGTGAAGTAGTGGCTGAACTGCCGAAAGCCCAGCGTGACGTACAGGATCGCCACGCTCCAGGCAAAAGCCAGCACGATGTTGATATTCCAGAGCAGCCAGTGGATCAGCATGGTGACCAGCGCCGGCACCATGACGGCGACCGTCCAGGCGATCCAGCCGTGGTGGGGTTTGCCGGCGTCAAGGCTGCGGTTAGTCCAGCGCGCCCAGCCGCGAAAGCCTGCATGAATCCAGTTGCCGCGGGCCAGTGGCCGGGCCTGTTCGATGATGAGTGCAAACAAAACGGCAAAAAAGCTCATGCTCGAATCATAGCGGCCCCCACGCTCCCCCACTGCGTGTGGGTCGCTGCCCCCCCCCGAGGGGGCCGCTGCGCCTGCGGTCCGGCGAAGCCGGTCCCGCGGCCCCTGCTGGCCTAAAACCCGCCCTCAGCAACGCTCAAGCAATCAGAAAACGATAGAGATTGCGCAGCATGCCGGCCGTCGCGCCCCAGATATAGCGCTCGCGGGCTTCGCTGCTGTCGCTCTCGACCGCGGGATCGGAGTACGGCATGGACAGCCATTGCCGGATGACGCCGTCGAATTCGACCTCGTGGCGGCGGTGGTGGGCGGGGTTCATCAGGTAGCCTAACGGCACCTCGAACACATCGGCCACTTCACCCGGATTGGGCTGCAGCGCGAAGCCGGGTTTCACCAGCGCCACCACCGGCGTGATGATGAAGGCCGTGCCGGTGACGTAAGTGGGCAAGGTTCCCAGCACCTCTACGTGCTCGCGCGGCAGGCCGATTTCCTCGTGGGCTTCGCGCAAGGCGGTGTCCACCGCGTCGCGGTCGGTGTCGTCCGTGCGGCCGCCCGGCAAGGCCACTTGGCCGGAATGCGTGGAGAGATTGGTGGTGCGCTCGGTCAGCAGCAGGGTCAACTCGTCGCGCATGACCAGCGGCACCAGCACGGCCGCCAGCGCCGGCGTGCGGTCGGTGAATTTTTTCTCGACGCTGTGTTCGGGTGTCCAGACCGGCGGATGCCGGAAGCGCTCGCGCAGGGCCTGCGCCGACAGCCGCTCCAGCGGCACGCCGGCCAGATGGTCGTCAATGCCCAGCACCGGGATGCTGCGGGGATCAAACTTGGGCAGCGGCTTGGAGGAATTCATGGGCGCGTGGAAGTAGGCGATGAGTTGTGGCGTGAGGCCGCGGGCATAAAAAAAGCCGCTCGGTGAGCGGCTTTTTTAAAGGGGCTGTTGGGGCCGCCCTGCATCCGGCCATGCCGGACCGGCAGATCAGGCGCCCAGCTTTTCCTTGATACGTGCGGATTTGCCGCTGCGGCTGCGCAGGTAGTACAGCTTGGCGCGACGCACATCACCGCGGCGCTTGACTTCAATCTTGGCGATCAGCGGGCTGTACACCTGGAAGGTGCGTTCGACGCCTTCGCCATTGGAGATCTTGCGGACGATGAAGCTGGAATTGAGGCCGCGATTGCGCTTGGCAATCACCACGCCTTCAAAAGCCTGCACACGCTTGCGGGTGCCTTCAACCACGTTCACGCTGACAATGACGGTGTCGCCAGGTGCGTAAGCGGGAATGGTTTTGTTGAGGCGGGAGATTTCTTCCTGCTCGAGGGTCTGGATCAGATTCATGATTTTTCCATCTAACTTTTTCGTTCATGCACGCGCTACGCTAAAGACCGCAAATCCATGGATTCATCCGGAGATGGTTCAGATGGTTGCAGTGGCCGCCAGAGGATCGAAAAGCCTTTGATTATAGCAAGCCAGGGCTTTGCTCAAGCGTCCTTGTCCGGGTTTTCGACCAGATCGGCCAGAAAAGCCTCGTCGCTTTCGCTCAAATGGCCACGTTCTCGCGCTTTTTGCACCAATTCGGGGCGTTCGTGCTGCGTCAAAGCCAGCCGCCGCTCACGCCGCCAGCGCTCGATGTGGGCATGGTTTCCGGACATCAGCGTGGCCGGCACCGGCTGGCCGCGCCAGCTTTCGGGCCGCGTGTAGTGCGGGCAATCCAGCAGGCCGTCGAGCGCCGGGTTGAAACTGTCGAATTGGTGGCTACCCTCATCGTTGAGCACGCCGGGCTGCAACCGGGCCACCGCGTCCAGCAAGGCCATGGCGGCGATCTCGCCGCCCGACAACACAAAGTCGCCCAGGCTGACCTGCAGGTCGATGTGGGCCTGGATGAAGCGCTGGTCCAGCCCCTCGTAACGGCCGCAAACCAGCACCGCACCGGCGCTGGCCGACCAGCTTTCAACACCGGCATGGTCGAGCACCTTGCCTATGGGCGAAAACAATACCGTGGGCACCTTGGGCGCACCGCCGGCGGCGCGGTCGGCGTGGATGGCTTGCAGGCACAGCGCGAGCGGCTCGGCCATCATCACCATGCCGGGGCCGCCGCCAAATGGCCGGTCGTCCACCCGGCGGTAATTGCCGTCGGCATATTCGCGGGGGTTCCAGAGCTTGACCTCGACCAGGCCTGATTCATAGGCACGGCGGGTGACGCCGCTGGCCAGGAAAGGCGCGAAGAGTTCGGGAAACAGGGTGATGACGTCAAAGCGCATGGAAAGGCTATTTTGCGCGAGCCGGGCGCCGAGGGGAAATGGGACTGGAAAGGCCCCGAAAGAGACCCCGGAAAGCGGCAGGCCTCAGTAGTCGGGCTGCSAGTCCACGGTGATGCATTTGCCGGCGATATCGACGGCGTCGACATAGACCGAAACAAACGGAATCATGCGTTCGGCGGTGGCGCTGCTGCCGTCTTCCTGCTGGGCGGTGTATTCCACGCAGAGCACGGAATGCGGGCCGGTGGCCATCAGGTCGCGCACCAGCCCCAGGTCAACACCTTCGCGGTTGACCACCTTCAGGCCGATCAGGTCGACCCAGTAGTACTCGTCCTTGGAGGCGGCGGGAAAGCTGCTGCGCGGCAAAAAGATACGCACGCCGCGCAAGGCCTCGGCGGCATTGCGGTCGTCCAGGCCGGTGAACTTGGCGACGACGGAATCGGAATGGACTTTGGCCTCGTCCACGCTGAGCGTGACGGTGCCGGAAAACAGGGTGAAACCCGGGCGGAATTTGGCGTCTGGCGCCTGCAAAAACCAGGATTTAGCCGCGAAAAGCGCTTCTGGATCGGTGCTGTGCGGCAGGATTTTCACCCAGCCCTTGACGCCCCAGGCATCCAGGATGCGCCCGACTTCAATGGCGTCGCCCGGCAAGCTTGAGGGTGTCAAGCCCGCGGACGGCGAGAGGCCGGGCTGCATCGAAACTTGAATAAGTTTCTGGAGATCAGGCGGCCTTGGCGGCGCCTTGCTTGACCAGGCGTTCCACGGTCGGGGACGGCTGTGCGCCGACACCGATCCAGTGGGTCAGACGGTCTTGCGCAATGCGCAGGCTCTCTTCGCCACCTTTCGCGATCGGGTTGTAAAAACCGATGCGCTCGATGAAACGGCCGTCGCGGCGGACGCGCTTGTCAGCCACAACAATGTTGAAAAAAGGACGGTGCTTGGAACCGCCGCGTGCAAGTCGAATGACGACCATGATTTATCCTTCGGGTGGTGGGGCTTACCGGTAAAGTAGATACCCCAATGTTCTGCAGCGCTTGAGACACACGACATGGCCACCCGGCCAGCGAATTGCTGCAAAGCCTGAGATTATAGCCTGCCGGACGGTTTTCCCGGAAATTTACCCTTCTTCCCTGCCTTTCGCTGCTTCCAACCGCCCTGCGCGCCCTCCTCCATGCCCCTCATACGCCCCAGCCGCGACGAAGACATTCCCGCCATCACCGCCATTTACGGCCACCACGTGCTGCACGGCACGGGAACCTTTGAAACCGAGCCGCCCGGCGAAGCCGACATGGCTACCCGCCGGGCCGACGTGCTGTCCAAAGGCCTGCCCTACCTGGTCGCGGAGCAAGACGGCAAGATCGCCGGCTTCGCCTACGGCAACTGGTTCAAGCCGCGCCCGGCCTACCGCTTCTCGGTGGAAGACTCCATTTACCTGGCCCCCGACCAACACCGCAAGGGCCTGGGCCGCGCCCTGCTGGCCGAACTGCTGGCGCGGTTTGAGGCCGTGGGCATACGCAAGGCCATGGCGGTGATCGGCGACTCGGCCAACGCCGGTTCGGTGGGCGTGCACCGCTCGCTCGGCTTCACTGAGGTCGGCACGGTTCGCTCCTGCGGCTGGAAATTCGGCGCCTGGCGTGACATCGTCATCATGGAAAAGACCCTGGGCGCAGGTGACACGCAGCCGCCGCCCGGGCAGCCCGCCGCATAATCGCCGCATGCAGACCGCCTCCTCCTCTCCCAAAGCCCCCAAAAACAAAACCCTGGCCGCCTGGCTGGCCTTCATCACCGGCCAGCTCGGTGTGCACCGCCTTTACCTGTTCGGCCTGGGCGACGTCTGGGCCTGGCTGCATCCCATCGCCGCCGCGCTGGGCTGGTGGGGCGTGGAGCGCGTGCGGCAATACGGCCAGGACGACCACCTGGCCTGGGTGCTGATCCCCCTGCTGGGATTCACCCTGGCCGGCACGGCGCTGACCGCGATCTACTACGGCCTGATGCCGACGGAAAAATGGAATGCGCTGCACAACGCCGGCACGCCGGCCACCCAAGCCGGCAATACCAACTGGCTGACCATAGGTGCGGTGGTGTTTGCGCTGCTGTTCGGCACGATTTCACTGATGTCCAGCATCGTCTTCAGCTTCCAGCGCTACTTCGAGTACCAGGTTGAAGAAGCGAAGAAGATAAGCCAGTAGGTAGAGCCCCCACGCTTTTCACTGCGTGTAATGCGCTGCCCCCCCGAGGGGGCGCTACGCCTGCGGCCTGGCAAAGCCAGTTCCGCGGCCCCGGCTTGTTTAAGAGCCCTCTCCTGGCTCGATGCTCGTGATCAGAACACCTGAAGGCTGACCCAGTAAGCAATCGCCGCCACGAAGGCCGAGGCGGGGATGGTGAAAATCCAGGCCCAGACGATGTTGCCGGCCACGCCCCAGCGCACGGCCGAAGCGCGCTGCGTGGAGCCCACGCCGACGATGGCGCCCGTGATGGTGTGTGTGGTGGAAACGGGAATGCCCAGCGCCGTTGCCAGGAACAGCGTCAGCGCGCCGCCGGTTTCGGCGCAAAAGCCGCCCACGGGCTTGAGCTTGGTGATCTTCTGGCCCATGGTTTTCACGATGCGCCAGCCGCCGAACATGGTGCCGAAACCGATGGCGATGTAGCAGACGATGACCACCCAGATGGGCAGGTGTTCGGTGGTCGCCATCATCCAGACCGGCAGGCCCTGCACGTTGCTGGTCGTCGCGGCGATCAGCAGCAGCCAGATGATGCCGGCGGTTTTCTGCGCGTCGTTGCCGCCATGGCCCAGGCTGTAAGCGCCCGCGGACACCAGCTGAAGACGGCGGAACCAGCGGTCGGCCCGTGACGGCGTCGAGCGGCGGAACAGCCAGGCTACCGCCACCATCATCAGCGAACCCAGCAAAAAGCCCAGCAAGGGCGACACGAAAATAAAGGCCACCACCTTGAACACGCCCGATGCGATCAGCGCACTGGCGCCGGCCTTGGCGATCACCGCGCCCACGATGCCGCCTATCAGGGCATGCGAGGAACTGCTGGGAATGCCGTAGAACCAGGTGACGATGTTCCAGGTGATCGCCCCTGTCAGCGCACCGAACACCACATGGGTGTCGACCACCCCGGGCATCACGATGCCCTTGCCTATGGTCGCCGCCACGCTCAGGTGGAAGATGAAATACGCGAGGAAGTTGAAGAAGGCGGCGAACAGCACCGCCTGCCCCGGCTTGAGCACGCCCGTCGACACCACCGTGGCAATCGAGTTGGCCGCGTCATGAAAGCCGTTCATGAAGTCGAAGGCGATGGCCAGGAAGACCAGCAGGAACACCACCCACAGGGCGGCCTGTACGGTTTGCATGATTCAGGCGCCCGGGTTCAGGAGTTCTCGAGGACGATGCCCTCGATCAGGTTGGCCACGTCCTCGCACTTGTCGGTGATGGTCTCGAGCAGTTCGTACACCGCCTTGAGCTTGATGACTTCGCGCACGTCGGGCTCTTCGCGGAACAGCCGGCTCATGGCCGAGCGCATCACGCGGTCGGCGTCGGACTCGAGCTTGTCGATTTCCTCGCAGGTCTTGAGCGCGGCTTCGGCCGTCGCGGCGTCGCTGACTTTTTCGATCAGCGCCACGGCGTCCTGGAGGCGTTCGCAGCATTTGACGCTGAGGTCGGTCAGCCGCACGATGTCCTCTGTCATGTGGCGCACGTCATACAGCGCCATGGTTTCGGCCGAATCCTGGATCAGGTCGGCGACATCGTCCATGGTGTTGATGAGCTTGTGGATCTGCTCACGGTCGATGGGCGTGATGAAAGTCTTGTGCAGCGCGCGGTTGACTTCATGCGTGATGCGGTCGGCGGCGCGCTCGGCATGGTCGACTTCACGGTTGAAGGCTTCGCGCTTTTCCACGTCGCTGTAGTTCGCGACCAGCTTGGAAAAGGCGTGGGCCGCCTCCACGATGCGTTCTGCATGCTGGTTGAACATCTCGAAAAAAATGCCTTCACGCGGCAGCAATTTGCCAAACAGCATGTTGTTTCCTCAGGAAATATGTCAAAAGTATGACGTTTTTGTGACTGCCGGGAGTTTAACCGCCTCGGATTTCGGGGCGGTTTGGGGGCTGGCGGTGGATTTTCTGCTTGGGCTTGCTGGCCGGGGTTGCCCGGCGGCAAGTAACTTTCTTTTGCTTCGCCAAAAGAAAGTCACCAAAGAAAAGGCGACCCTGGTTGCTGCGTCCCTACGCTTCGCTACGGGCAACCTGCGGTGCTCGGTCCAGGCGGGGTCTCGCTAAACTCGCCTTCGGCTCAAACAACGCGATCCCTGATCCGCCTGAACCTGCGCTCCTCGGCGCATCCA